>JALXDT010000144.1 GCA_027070475.1 Candidatus Aminicenantota bacterium
GTTTGAGCTTTTTTGATGGGAATAATTGGAATAACATAAAAATTGAAAATAATATTAAATATGGATATGACAATAGCAGCTCTTACAATAGGGTAAAAAGAGTAAATCTTTCATTATCATATAAAAAAAATGACTTATATTTTAAATTGTCCTCGGTTTTTTCAAAAATAACCGATTTCTGGAATAGAATGGATACACTTTCGGATTTTGTGGAAAGTAATGGAATTTTTATTAAAGAGAGTAATTGTGAAAAAATTTATATAGGGGCTCCTTTGGAAAATAAGAAGAATATCCTATTTTCGCCTTACAGAGAATTTTTCGGAATAAATCTTAATATTTCAAAACATTCAGAAAAATTAAATTATCTTTTCGGTGTTTCATATATGAAAACAACCGGAAATTATGATAATCAATACTATTCAATTTTGGACAGTTTTAGTTCGGATTCAATTCTCTTTCTATCTCCAAATATGCAAAAACCTCTTTTAAATGGATTTGATTTAAGCTTTGGTAATGGTATTAAAGTGTATTCGCATATCAAATATAATTTCTCAAAAAGACTGAAAATAGAGCTTCTCTTTATTCATTTCCCTCCCATAAACTATTTCTCCTACGCCACTTCAGGATCTGCCATAGGGTTAATACCTGACAAAAGAGAAAAAACATCCTCCTTCAACTATATTTCAGCAGGAGGAAACTATTCATTCGGTAAAATAACCCTTTCCCTGTTTATTAAAAATGCCTTAAACTCATCTCCCCCCTTAATGCTTAGTGTATGGGACAATGGTACATTAAAAACAGCTATTGGAATCCAAAGTTTTATAGGTATTTTTTATAGATTTTAGAATTTAATTTTTCTTAATCTATTGCAAAATTTTTTCATAGTAGTAAAATAAGGTATCTTTTTCAGGAGGTAAATATGAGATATAAAAGTGGCTATGATTTTTCCTACAAACTCTCTGTGGGACATGTAGCCTGGATACTTCACAGATTATCAGGCTTAGCGCTTGTTTTTTATTTAGGGCTTCATATCTGGGTAATAAGCCATCTTAATGCTGGTCCCGAATCTTTTAACAAAGTTATGAACTTTCTAAATTCTCCCCTCTTTAAAGTCCTTGAAATAGGACTTTGGGGAGTTATACTTTATCATGTTTTAAATGGGATCAGACTTCTTTTAATTGACTTTGCAGGAGGAGCGAGGTACCACAAACAGCTCTTCTGGGTTGCTTTCCTATTAGTATTAATACTTACAGTATTAGGAGCAATTCCATTCCTTCATCATTTACACATATTGGGAGGTAAATAATGAAGAAGACATTCAGAAGAAGTGGAAATTCAGGAGCATTGGCTTGGTTTTTTCACAGATTGACTGCAATCTATCTTGCGGTGGTTCTTCTCATTCACTTTGCTGTAATGCATTTTATTGGTGATGGAACATTGACTTATGATAAGGTTGCTGCAAGGCTTGTTTCACCCGGCTGGAAAATTCTGGACATTCTCTTTCTTTACACAGGACTTTATCACGGCCTCTACGGGCTGTGGAATCTTTTAGAGGACTATATCCATAATGCATTCTGGAGAGCTTTTATCTATTTCATATTAGCTTTCGGTGGATTTGCCCTTGTAACACTTGGAACAATTACAATAGTTAATTTTAGAGGATAGGAGGAAAAAAATGGAATTAGAAAAAACTTATCATAAATACGATGTTATAATAGTTGGAGCCGGTTTGGCAGGAGAGAGAGCTGCACTTGCCGCTGCATCATCCAACCTGAAAACAGCTGTTATTACGAAGGTTTATCCCACAAGATCACATTCTGGTGGAGCTCAGGGAGGAATTTCAGCAGCAATAGGAAATGTTGATCCTGAAGATAGTCTTGAAGCCCATATGTGGGATACAGTCAAAGGAAGTGATTTCCTTGGCGATCAGGATGCGATAGAACTTTTTGTTGAGGAAGCAATAAAGACCATTTATGAATATGAACATATGGGTGTACCATTTTCAAGATTACCCAATGGTAAGATTGCTCAGAGACCATTCGGTGGACACACATATAGAAGGGCCTGTTATTCTGCTGATAAAACAGGCCATGTTCTTTTACATACCTTGTATGAGCAGTGTGTAAAGCATCAGGTAAGTTTTTACAATGAATTTTTGGTTTTAAGCCTGATGTTAACCGATGGTCAGGCTTCAGGAATTGTCGCCTGGGACCTTAGAAACGGAGGCTTGCATATTTTCAGAACAAAAGCGGTTCTCTTTGCTACAGGTGGCTATGGAAGAGCATATAAAATTACTTCCAATGCTCTTTCAAATACAGGAGACGGACTTGCAACAGTTCTTGAAGCAGGACTTCCCGTTGAAGATCTTGAATTTGTCCAATTTCACCCAACCGGTTATTACAGACAGGGAATCCTTGTTACAGAGGGAGCAAGAGGTGAAGGTGGACATCTTTTAAATGGCGAAGGTGACAGATTTATGAAAAAATATGCTCCTGAAAGGATGGAACTTGGACCAAGAGATCTTGTTGCAAGATCAATCTGGACTGAAATACTTGAAGGAAGAGGAATAGATGGGAAAGACTATGTCTACCTTGATTTAACTCACCTTGGTGCAGAGAAAATAATGGAAAGATTACCTCAGATCAGAGACCTTGCTATCTCTTTTGTTGGTGTTGACCCGATAAAAGATCCTATCCCAATTCAACCTACGGCTCACTACTCTATGGGTGGAATCCCGACAAACAAAAGAGGAGAGGTAATAAAGGATGCTCAAAATACGGTTGTTCCCGGTTTTTATGCTGCCGGTGAAGCTGCCTGTGTTTCAATCCACGGAGCAAACAGACTGGGAACAAACTCTCTGCAAGAGGCTTCAACATTTGGAAGAATCGCAGGAAACAATATGACTGAGTATGCAAGAAAGGCTGACTTTTTACCTGTCGATGAAAAAGCTATTAAAAGAGCTGAGGATAAAGTAAGAAGACTTTTAGAGAATGACGGAAAAACTCATCATTATGATTATAAGAAAGAACTTCAACAGACAATGTATGATAAGGTCTGGATTTTCAGAAATGAAAAAGATTTAAAAGAGGCAGCTTCTATAGTCAAAGGTCTGGAAGAGGATTTTATGAAGAATGTAAAAATAGATGATAAAGGAATGCTCTTCAATCTTGATCTTCAGGAGGCCCTTGAAGTTCACAATCTTTTAACTTTTTCTCAGATAATTATCGCAGGAGCAATTAACAGAAAAGAGAGCAGAGGAGCCCATTATAGAACAGATTATCCCAAAAGAGATGATAAAAACTGGACAAAACACACATTGGCATGGAGAGCAGAGGATGGAAGTATTAAATTTGATTATAAGCCGGTTGTGATTACAAAGTATCAACCGACAGAAAGGAAATATTAAGGAGGCGTAAAATGAAGAAGACTCTTGAAATATTCAGATATAACCCAGAAAAGGATGAAAAACCATATTTCAAAACCTATGAGGTTGAAGTTTACGAGGGAATGACCCTCCTTGATGCTCTTAACCATATAAGATGGGAACAGGATGGAACTCTTACCTATCGTAGATCATGCAGAAGTGCTATTTGCGGTTCCTGTGCAATGAAGATAAATGGGAAAACCTATCTTGCCTGCAAAACTCAGATGATGGATATAAAGTCAGATCATGTAAAGGTAGAACCTCTTCCCGGTTATGAGGTAATAAAAGATTTAGTTGTTGATATGGATAATTTCTTTGATAAATTAAAGAGAGTTAAACCATATCATATAACGCATACTCCTCCTCCTGAAAAGGAAAGATTACAGTCTCCCGAAGATTTTCACTATATAAATGAAGCTGCCGACTGTATTCTCTGCGGTGCATGTGTATCAGCATGCCCCTCTGCATGGGCTGATAAAGAGTATCTTGGCCCTGCTGCTCTTTTAAAAGCTTACAAATTCTGTGCTGATACAAGAGATGAGGGAGCAGATGAAAGATTGGCAATAGTTAATGATAGAAATGGAGTCTGGAGATGTCACTATACGGCAAATTGTATGGATGCCTGTCCAAAAGATATCAAAATAACAGATTTTATTGCCAGACTCAGAAATATGCTTGTGCAGGATAAACTATAAGATCTAAAATACAAGGGGAAGGTGCCATTACCTTCCCCTTTTTATTCATATACAAAGAATAATCTCTTCCCTTCTTTTAAAACCTGATATTTTATGTTAAATATTTCAGAAAAAATTTCACTGTTTTTTTCTAAAAGGTTTTTCCCTTGATAAACAATTTTTCCTTCCTTTAAGCCTATTATCTCATCAGAAAGAGATGTTATTAACTCCAGAGAATGGGATGTGAAAATAAGAGTCTTGTTCTCCTTTCTTAATAAATTTAAAATTTCTTCAATCTCCTTTTTATTAGCAGGATCAAGAAATGAATCAGGCTCATCAAGAAGAAAAATTTCAGGGGAAACAACGAAAAGAGATGCTAACAGAACCTTTCTTCTCTCCCCTCCGCTTAATTTATTAAATGGTCTTTCTTTTATACTATAAAGATCAAATTTTTTAACTATCTCATCAACCAATTCAAAATCTTTTTTGTTAAATTCCTTAAAGAATCCGCTCAGGTATGAATACCGAGAAAGGAGAAGAAAATAATAAACTGAGATTTCAGAAGCAAGAGGATTTTCCTGCGGAAGATATCCTATCTTTTGAGCAATATCTCTTTTCTTCCACCTCTCAATCTCAATATTATTTAATTTGATACTTCCTTTATATGGTTTTAATATTCCAGCTAACAATTTTACCAGAGTGCTTTTCCCTGAACCATTGGGGCCGAAAATTCCATAGACCCTGGATTGAAAAATACCTAAATTTACCTCCTCTAAAACATAATCTCCCTTTTCATAGGAGAAAAAAAGCTCCTCTGTTTCTAATATTTTAACCCTTTTACTTTCCAAGGGTAGCGACCATAACAGCCTTTATAGTATGCACTCTGTTTTCTGCTTCATCAAAAACTCTTGAATGTTTGCCTTCAAAAACCGATTCTTCAACCTCACAGATTTCAGGATATTTTTTTGAAAGCTCTGTTTCATTATTGTGGAAGGAGGGTAAGCAGTGAAGAAATATTACTTTATCATTTTCAGTCATTTCAATCAGTTTTTCCGTAACCTTATATGGCTTTAAAAGTGAAATTCTTTCTGCAATCTTATCCTCTTCTCCCATTGATGCCCATACATCAGTGTAAATAACATCAGCCCCTTTAACACCTTTATTTATATCGGATGTGATTGTTATCTTTCCTCCACTCTCCTTTGCAAACTCTTCACTTTCTTTTACAAGGGATTTTTCAGGAAAGAGCTTTTCAGGAGAAACTATTCTAAAGTCCATTCCCATTTTTGAAGCTCCTATCATAAGGGAATTTGCCATATTGTTTCTTCCGTCCCCAACATATGCAAACTTAATTCCTTTAAGATAGCCTCTCTCCTCAAGAATTGTCATAAAGTCAGCAAGAACCTGAGTGGGATGATATTTATCCGTAAGACCATTCCAGACAGGAACACCTGCATATTTTGCCAGTGTTTCCACTGTTTCATGTTTAAACCCTCTGAATTCAATACCATCAAACATTCTCCCTAAAACCCTTGCTGTATCCTTAACAGTCTCTTTTTTACCCAATTGGATATCATTTTTCCCTAAATACTCTGGATGGGCTCCCTCATCAACTGCTGCTACAACAAAAGCTGCTCTTGTTCTCGTTGATGGTTTTTCAAAAATAAGGGCTATATTTTTCCCTTCAAGATTCTTTGAACGTATCCCCGCATATTTATCGGCTTTTAATTTAATTGATAAGTCCAGAAGGAATCTTATCTCTTTAGCAGTAAAATCCTTTAATGTTAAAAAACTTCTCCCTTTTAAATTATATGCCATTTTTATCCTCCTCAACAAATTTGTGCAATATTATAACATCAAAACAAAAAACCAGAAAATATGTTCTGGGAAATGTTATTAATTTTTTTTAAAATTTAATTTAAAAATAAAGACCAGAAAAACATTTAACTATAAGCTTATCAGCAAAGGAATTGACAAAAACAACGGAATTTGCTATTTTTAAAGTGAAATGTGGATAACAAAGAGAGAAAGAGAGATCCTGAAAATTATCATAGGGATTTATATGGAAAAGGGA
>JALXDT010000145.1 GCA_027070475.1 Candidatus Aminicenantota bacterium
TATATATTTTGCTAAGTTTTTTATAATTTTTAATAAGGTTAAATATGCACCTACATTTTTTTGAGTTACTTCTATTTGATTAGTTTCTATAATAAATAAATTACTTTCTATCAATATGGAAAATAACTTGTTCAAGTTACTAGTTATTATATTTTTTTTCTCTTCAGATATTTTTATAAAAAAAGCTATAAATATAGAAACAAAACAGAGGATTTTACCGCAGTTCTTGGAAACATTCCTGCAGCAATTCTTTTGATATCAGATAGAAAGATTATTTATGTTAATGAAGCTGGTGTTAGAATGTTAGGGGGGAAAAGCAAAGATCAGATAATTGGAAGATCACCACTTGATTTTGTACCAGAGGAACAGAAGGAGAAAAGTATAAAGAGGAGTGAGGCTTTTGAAAAAGGAGTAAAAGAGTTACCTGTTTTCAGAGGAAGATTGAAAAGATTGGATGGATCTTATGTGTGGGTCGAAACTTTAAGCAGACTCGTGGATTTTCAGGGGAAAACTGTAATACAATCCACAGTATGGGATATTACAAAATTAAAAGAGGCAGAAGAGGCTCTGATAAAAGCTAACACTCACCTGAATAATATTTATAATTCTACCAATATGATGATATTTTCTCTTGACAAGGAATACAGATATATTAATTTTAACAAGCAATACCAGGAAAAAATGAAAAAAATATGGAATGTAGAGCTAAAAGAGGGGATGAATGTTTTGGAGCTTATAGATGATTTAGATTTAAGAAGAAAAGCAAAAGAAAAATTTGATAGAGCGCTTTCAGGGGAGTATATTGAAGAAAAACAGGAATTTGATTTTTTTTCAGGAAAAAAATATTTTGGGATAATTTATAGTCCTTTGAAAAACAATGAGGATACTGTTATTGGTTTAAGTGTTTTTATCAGGGATATAACATCAGAAATCAGTGCAAAAAAAGAAATGACAAAGCTCCTAAAGGTTATTGAAACAAGTCCGCAGGGAATTACCATATTTGATAAGGAGATGAGAATCTCTTATGTAAATAGGACAGTTCTAAAACTGGGAAACTGGGATTCGAAAAAAGAACTTTTAGGTAAAAAAATATCTCATTTTATAAGAGAAAAGGATTTACCTATACTTGTAAACAATGTTCTTCCCCTTTTAATGGAGGGAAGAATCTGGAATGGAGAACTTTTCCTGTACAAAAAGAACAGAACTTTGCTTCTTACTGATGTGTACGCTTCAGCTGTTTTTAATGAGGAAGGTGATGTTGAGGATTTTTTCATTCTCTTTTCTGATATTACCGAAAAAAAGAAGATGGAGAATGAGTTAAAGGAGGCCTATGAGTTTACCAGAACAGTTCTTTCTTCCATTCCTGCGGCTATTTTTTCAAAAGATAAAGAAGGAAAGTATCTCCTTGTTAATGAGGAGTTTGCTGAATATGTTGGTATGAGTCCTGAAGAGATAAGAGGGAAAACAGTGGAGGAATTGTGGTCTCTTAAGGAAGCTTCTTTTTTTCATAAAAGAGATTTGGAGTTGATGGAAAAGGATGGGGAAGAAATTTTTGAAGGCTATTTACCCCATATAAGGAAAGGTAATATTCCGGGTGTTTTTCATAAATCATGTTTTCATGATGCCAATGGGAAAGTAGCTGGTCTTGTAGGGATTTTTGTTGATCTTTCTGAATTAAAGAAAACTCAAGAAGCTTTAAAGGATAGTGAGGAGAGAAGCAGGGCAATGCTTGATGCTATTCCGGATATTTTATTTATATTGGATAGGGAAGGAAGATTTCTTTCATACCATGCTCCTGATAAGAGTGTTTTACTAATTTCTCCGGAAGAGTTTTTGAATAAAAAAATTGAAGAGGTCCTCCCACCCTTTCTTGTGGAAAAAACAAGAAAAGCTATGAAAGAAGTGGAGGAGAAAAATGAAATTTCTATTTTTGAGTATAGTGTTGAACTAAAAAGGGGAGAAAAGCATTGGTTTGAGGCGAGAATGGTCAGGAAATCTGAAGGTGAATTTCTGGTTATGGTAAGAGATGTTACCAAAAATAAAGAGCTTGAGGCTCAACTTATTCAAGCTCAAAAGATGGAAACAATAGGTACTCTTGCAGGAGGAGTAGCCCATGATTTTAACAATTTATTAACGGTCATTAATGGATACTGTGAGATTGGGTTACAAAAGATAAAAAAAGAAGAAAATTCTAATTTAAAGAATGAGATAGAGGCTATTCATTCTGCTACAAAAAAGGCTATAAAATTGGTTTCTCAACTTCTTGCCTTTAGCAGAAAACAGTTAATAGCTCCTAAATTATTAAATGTAAATATTGTGATCAAGGAACTTTACTCAATGCTTAAACGATTAATTCCTGAAGATATTAAGCTTGGTCTGAATCTTTCAAATGAGGAGCTGATTATAAAGATAGATCCTTCTCAGATAGAGCAGATTCTTGTTAATTTAGTCGTTAATGCAAAGGATGCTATAATTGCTAAAGGGGAAAAGGATTCAAAAAGAACTATTTTAATAGAAACTTGTAAAGTTGAAATAGATGAAAATTATACAAAAATACACAAGGGAAGTAGAGAGGGAGTATTTGTTTTAATTTCTGTTAGTGATACAGGGATAGGAATGTCTGAAGAGATTAAGCAGAAGGTTTTTGAACCCTTTTTTACTACAAAAGAGAGAGGAGAAGGGACAGGCCTTGGTCTTTCCACGGTTTATGGGATTGTAAAGCAGAATAAAGGCTTTATATATTTGTATTCAGAAGAGGGAAAAGGAACAACTGTTAAGGTCTATTTCCCTTTTATAGAGGAAAAGGTTAAGTTTAAGAAGAGTAAAGAAAAAGACTCTTCGTGGGAAGAAAAAGGAAAGGGAGAGACAATTTTAATAGTAGAGGATGAAGAGGATGTTAGAAAATTCTTAAAGGAAGCTCTGAACTCCCTTAGCTATAATGTGATTGAAGCTAAAAATGGGAAGGAGGCCCTTAAAATTTTTGAAGAAAAGGAAGGAAAAATTGATTTAATAATAACAGATTTGATAATGCCAGAAATGAGCGGGGAACAATTATACAGAGAAATAAAAAAGAAAAATTCAGAAGTTAAGATAATATTCACATCCGGTTATACAGGAAACCAAATATCAGATGAAAATATCTTAAATAAAGATGTTAATTTCCTGAGCAAGCCTTATAAAATAAGTGATTTATTTAATTTGGTTAGAAATGTTCTTAAGGACGACTGATCACCAATTTTTACCTCTTTCACTTTCAAAATCATTTGCGCTTTTTATTCTTCCCAATTTTCCCATTATCTGAAGTTTTGTTTTTAAGTAAGCAATATTTTTTAAAGATGAATTATGATGAATTGAATGTCCCGGCGTATGCCCCACTGAAAGAGCTCCTAATCCTGCAATAATAACTATTTTATATTTTGAAGCAGTTTCAACTATTTTTTTTATGGGTTCATCGGGAGTAATTACGGGGATGGCAGGGTAAAGATAGCTTCCCTCCGCATCAATTGGTATCACCCTGTCAGAGCCTTTATCCAAAGCTTTAAATCCCTGGATCATGCCAAAAACAGAGTGGGTAAAGATGGCAGATTTTGATGTGGTGTAATTGTAAACAGCTCTATGAAGATTTTCAAAATACTCCTCTGTATCTTCTCTAATCTTTTTTCTATAAATATTGAAATCTATATAATCAGGTGAGGAGATATTTGGGGCAAAAAGCATCTCACTTCCATCTTCAACACTTAAGGATCCCGTATTAAATGGACTTAATTTCAGATGAAAAATATCATAAGCTGTTCTTTTAAACTGTTTTAAAAGCTCTCTGTCTTCTGTTTCCTTAATAGTTTTTGAAAACAAATGTTTTTCAGTTTCAGGATATTTAAGCTCTTTAAATTTATTAGGATTAACGCCTAAAAGGTTTAAATAAAGAAGGATTTCGGTTGAATAATCAACTATATTCAATTTAAAAAAAGCATCATAAACATTATCTCCTCTTACAAATGGGCCGTGGGTTTTGACTATCATAGCTGTTTTTTCTTTAAGAATTATTGGAATTTGCTCCTCCATCTCTTTTGAGCCTACAGGATATTCAAATTCCACTATAGGGAAATTCCCAAGATGGTTTTTGCCTAAGAAATCAATCGGTTTAACTTCCTCAGCTATGTATGAATAAAGAGTGGCCGGAAGAGAGTGTGCATGGAGAGCTGAACCTGCGTATTTTAGGATTTCTCTGTGTGTGCCTGTTTCTGATGATGATTGAAAAAGACCGTATTTTGGTCCAAAAAGTCCCGGTAAAACTATATCTCTTTCCTCAAGGTGTCCTTTCATTGAGCCTGTTTTTGTAATATATATTTCATCTTTGAATCTTACGGAGATATTTCCACTGTGGGTATTTTGAAAACCCAAATCCAGCATTGCTCTTCCTATCTTAATCATATCCTCTTTTATTTTATCCATCTCTTTCTCCATTAAGTTGTTTTCTGAGGATTTCCTTCACTATCCCAGCCCCTTATCTCATAATATTTTTGAAGCATTTTTTCAAATTGTGAATCTCTTTCAATTGCCCTCATTTCACCTGCTATCATTAATTTTTCATTAAACATTCTTGGGGGCAAAGAATCATCCTCTTTTGTAAATCCTGCTTTGATATTGTATTCCCTTTCCAGATTTTGAATATTTTGGGCTATAAATTTTAAATCCTCAGGGCTAACATCCAATCCTGTATATCCTGAATAAATCCTTGCCAATTCATTTTCACCGAAGGCATAAAGAGAAAACCTGCAAATACCCAGAGAGTCTGCCACACAACCTGAATCCTGCTCATTGACTACATGTCCTGCAGCTGTGTCTATTAGAAATCTGTTTACCTCCCTTGAACCTCCGAAAAACCCAAGTGTTACAAGATATCCTCCCTTTAAATGGCAACCACCTCTTGGAGAGGTTGCATACCCTAAAGCCTGAGTATAAGATGCTCTCGGTTCATAGCCCGGAAGTTCAAGCCCTTTTACAACCATTGCAAGTTCAGGAGCATTAAATCTTTCAGCCAATCTTTTTGCCCCCTCTCCTATATACTTACCAAAACCTCTGTTTAAAGCAGTAAGTTCAGTTATTACAGGTAAAATTCCCTTTTTACCGAACATTAACTCAATTCCCTCTGTATCACTCTTTGTAATATACCCTTTTTCATACAATTCCATCGCGAGTCCTATTGTATTACCTAGTGAAATTGTATCCAACCCATAGTCATTGCATATATAGTTGGAAATAGCTATCTCTTCAAGATCATATATATCAAGATTCGCTCCCATAAGAGCTGTTGTTTCAAACTCAGGTCCCTCTCCCGTTTTATCATCAACTTTTGTTTTTCTGGTACAGGTAATGGTGCAATTAAAACAGCCTCTTTTAGCAATAAGGAGTTTTTTCCTTAAAAGTTCTCCGCTTATCTTTTCAATATTTTCAGGTTTATGATAAACATCTTGAAAATTTTTATGAGGCAACATATCATGGTCATTGATTAATTTTAAAAGCCCAACTGTTCCCAATTGAGGTAAGGCTTTTGATGTGACAGGGGATGATTTTAACAATTTGTTAGCCTGCTTAATTCCCGAATAATAGAGTTCCTGATTTTTGGGGATTAATTTTTTTCTTCCGTCAACAACAATAGCTTTTAAATTTTTTGAACCCATCAATGCTCCGGGACCTCCCCTTGCAACAGCTCTGCTATAATCATTCATTATTGCGGAGATTAATACGAGGTTTTCCCCGGCAGGACCTATGGCTAATACTTTCACAGCTTTTGTATACTTTTCTCTTAGAATATCTGTGGTCTCACTTAAGGTTTTCCCCCACAGATCTTTTGCACTTATGATTTTCACCCTATCTTCTGAAATATAGAGATAAACAGGTTCAGAGGATTTCCCTGAAATTATCAGAACATCATATCCTGTTTTTCTAAAATTCACTCCCCAGAATCCCCCAGAATTTGAACTGGTTATTGTCCCTGTTAAGGGGGATTTAAAGGTTATGGAAAATCTTCCACTTGTGGGTGTTTTTGTTCCTGTAAGACCACCGGCGGTAATTATTAAAGGGCTGTTTTCTGAGAGAGGATTTTCTTTTGGGTTAAATAATTTTTTGAGAAAGTAAACTCCCAATCCTCTGCCCCCTAAGAATGATTCGATGATAAAATCCTCTATCTCAAATTCCTCTATTTTATTGGAGGAGAGGTCAACCTTCACACCTTTTCCATTATATCCATTTATCATTAAACATTTTTATCAAAAAAAGCAGGGTTCGTCAAACCAACCCCTCGAATAAAAACAGCAGCTAAAATGGATTTTAAAGGCATAGATCAAAAGAGGTAATAGGATGGAAATCAGAGCTCTATATTAAATGCTTAAAAATTCCCGAGCAGGAGTGTAACCTGTCTCAATTTTTTGCAAAAAGCATCTTAGTTTGTTAAACTTTTTTATGATAAATTTCTGGGATTTTGAGAAAAAGAACAGGATTAGAAGCATCTTTATACTTTTTGTTCTATTTGTTTTCTTTATTTTTTTCTGGTGGGGAGCTTTTTTAATTACAAAAGTTTTTATGGGCTTTGGTTTTAGTTTGCCGTTTTATGTGTATATTTTGATTGCCTTTGTTACATTTTATTTTTATTTAAGAAGAGCAAATTCGAGTATAAAGGATTTTCTTTTTGCAATTAATGCTCTTCCGATAGATAAGGAAGACTTCAAACATAGAAGAACACAAAATATTATAAATGAGATTTCTATTAGCGCGGGTATTCAACCGCCTCAGCTTTATATTTTCCCCTCCTATATAAAGAATGCTTTTACTGTTAAAATGGATAAACAACATATAATTGCTATTTCGGAAGGAGTTGTCGGAAATATGAGAAGGGATGAAATTCAAGCTATTGTTGGTCATGAAATTGGTCACATAGTCAATAAAGATACTGAGATAAAGACATTCATAGCCTCGATTTCGGGAGCAATGTATTCTGCAAAAGCTCTTCTTGGTTTTACCACAGGAAAAGGTAAAAGTACAAACATCAGATTTGATACAAGGGTTAGATTAGGAGGTTTATATATAATTGTTATGTTTTTTTACATTAAGTTTGTAGTTTTCATAACAAGAATTTTATCCATGATGGTTTCCCGTCAAAGAGAGTATCTTGCTGATGTAAAATCAGTTGAATTTACAAGGAATCCCGAAGCAATGGCAAGAGCTCTATATATAATAGACCATGATAGGATTAAGCAGATAATTAATCTTACACATCCTGCTTATTCAATGCTTTTCCTTGTAAATCCAATTAAAGATAATATTGAAGTTCGTAATAATCTTTTTTCAAAGCTTTTCACAACTCATCCCCCAACATCAGAAAGAATAAAGAGGATGTTAAAACTTGCCCATATTGACAGAGGTCAATTTTATATGACTACGATGAGAGAGAGGTTGATGAAAAAGAATGAAGAAAAATTTTATATTAAAAATAAGGATAAATGGGAGGGACCTTTTAGTCTGAAAGAATTAAAGGAAAGATTCGGAGATTATCATACCCTTGAGGTTTTTACAGAAAAATTCGGGAAGGAGCGGCTTTTGTTTAAAGGGGAAAAGAGCGGTTATATATGTCCAAGATGTGGCGGAGCTCTTTACAATACTTTTTATGAAGATATCCCGATTCAAATGTGTGAAAATTGTAAAGGAGTTTTAATAAAGGGTGTAAGATTAAAGAGGTCCATAATCAGAGAGGATTTTCATCCTGGTAAGGAGCAGGAGAAGAAAAAATTAAAGGAAAAGTTTTTGACCCAAAAAAAGGAGACAGGAAAAACAGAGGTAAAGGATTTTGACCCCTCACAACCTTTTAATTGTCCGGTTTGTGGTCAACAAATGGCAAGGTTTTTTTATAGTTATGAAACACCCGTTGTTGTGGATTTTTGTTATAGGTGTAGTTTATACTTTTTAGATGACGGAGAACTTGATCTTCTTCAGGTTTAAACAAATTTCACTGAAGATCGTAATAAAATTACTATAGACAGAGGAGGATCCATGGATAAGATAGAAATTAAAAATGTTTCAAAAGCTTACGGCAGTGTTAAAGCTGTGGATAATTTTTCTGTTAATATTCAAGAGGGAAAAATTCATGGCATATTGGGGCCAAATGGCGCAGGAAAGACAACCACAATAAGAATGCTACTAAACATAATTTCCCCGGATTCCGGAGAAATTCTAATTGACGGAAAACCTTTTGAAGAAGAGATGAAAAATCGGATCGGTTATCTCCCTGAAGAGAGAGGTTTATACAGAAAGCTTAAGGTTAAGGATACACTATGCTTTTTCGGAGAGCTGAAAGGAATGAAACCCAAAGAGGCTTTAAAAGAAGCTGAGATCTGGATTGAAAAAATAGGATTAAAGGATTGGTTTAATAGAAAGATTGAAGAGCTTTCAAAAGGTATGCAACAAAAAATTCAGTTTGTTTCTTCAATTATTCATTCCCCTGAAATCATAATCTTTGATGAACCCTTTTCAGGACTTGATCCTCTGAATACGGAAATCCTCCTTGACATTATGCTTGAGATGAAAAGAAAAGGTTCAACAATACTTTTCTCAACCCATATTCTTGAACATGCCGAAAAACTTGTTGATAATGTAACACTTATAAAAAACGGGAAAAATGTTTTATCAGGAACACTGGAAAGCGTCAAGAGCAAGTATTCTGCCAATCTTTTCAGAGTTGTTCTGGAGGAGGAAGATCCGAAAATTAAAGAATTCCCATACATTAAAGATATAAATGATTTCGGGAAGGAGTTTGAGATTGAGGTTGAAGATAATATTGATTCTGTTAAATTTTTAAAGGATATTGTAAGCGCAGGAATAAGGATTGAAAAATTTGAAAAGGTACAACCATCCTTAACCAATATCTATTTGAAGGTTATGAAGGAGGAAAACTGATGAAATTAATAACAATAATAAAAAAAGAATTTAAAGAAATTGTAGTGAAAAAAGCCTTTATAATTGGAACAATTTTAACTCCTGTCTTAATAGTGGCTATGGTTTTTCTCCCTTCATATATTATGGGAAAGGTCGCCAAAACAGATGCAAAAATTGTTGTTATTGATTATACAAATGCAGTCTTTTCTCAATTAAAAAAGGAACTTGAAAGTTCACTTTCACAGGAAAACAAAAATATAAAGACTCCGAAAATCAATAAAGAAAAAGAGATGGTTGAGGGGCTTATAAATTTTACAATAATAAAATATAAAGGAGGAAAGAATCTTAAAAAAATAGAAAGTGAACTGAAAAAAAAGATTGAGGATAAAAAAATTTATGGATACTTAATAATTCCGAAAGATTTTTTTAAAAACAGAGCCGTTGTCTTCAAAGCAAAAAATGTTGCAAACATAGGAGTTTTGAAATCAATCAATAATGCTCTGAGAAAAATTGCAACAAGAAAATTACTTGAAAAGGAAAATTTTCCGGAAGATAAAATAGAGGAATTAACAAAGGGTGTTAAAATAACAACAATAAAAATAGAAAAAGGCAAAGAGAAAAGGAGTAGTTTTTTAGGAGAGTATATGTTAGCTGTAATCCTCGTTGTTTTAATTTTCATGGTGATTCTTGTTTATGGTCAGAGTGTTATGAGAGGAATAGTTGAGGAAAAGAATGTGAGAGTCACCGAGGTTTTACTTTCCTCCGTTGATTCTTTCACTCTATTTTTAGGAAAGATAATGGGGGTCGGTGCAGCCGGTCTTTTACAGGTTATTGTGTGGGCAATAATGTTTCTGGGTGGCTACATATATTTTACATCATTCTTACCCAGTGAATTAAAAGGAGCAACTGTTTCACCGATGGCTTTTGCAAGTTTCGGAATTTTCTTTATTTTAGGTTATTTCCTCTATTCAACACTGTTTGCAGTCGCGGGAGCTGTGTCAAATACGGATCAGGAGGCTCAACAATTTCTTCAACCGATAATGATTTTAATAATACTTCCTTATCTGATTTCATTTTCAAGTATTCAAAATCCGGAAAATCCTATTGTTGTTCTCTTGTCCTTTTTCCCATTCTTTACTCCTATGCTCATGTTTGTGAGAGTTGCTTTTTCCTCTGTCCCTATTTTCCAATTTATCCTATCTGTTATTCTTTTAATCATGTCAATTGTATTTATGGTTTATCTTTCGGCGAAAATCTTCAGAATCGGGATTCTTTCCTACGGGAAAAGACCTACTTTAAAAGAGATTGTAAAATGGCTCAAAGTTCGTTGATTTGTCTTTGAAGCGAACAGTAGTTTTTAAAACAAATAAATAGTGTAAGGCGTGGAATTTTTAGTGTTTAGTTTTTATAAATTGTAAATTGTAAATCGGATAGTAGTTCGTATGGGCAATTCATGAATTGCCCATACAGTTAATTATTTTAAAAAAAATAAATTAAACACTAACAACTCCAATTCACGATTAACGATTCATCCCGCACTTTCTTTTCTGATTAGTAGTTCTCTGGTGAAGATTTCTTCTCATATTATTTTTTATTCAAAACATTCTTACATTTACCGTTGGAAAGAAAGTGCGGGATCGTCACTACGTTCCGACATTCAAAATCAGCTAAAGGCTCAAGGCTATGGGCTCAATGCTAATTTGACATTTCCCTTTCGCTTTGATAATTTTTTAAAAAGCTTTGGTGCTGAATGAGGTTAAATTATGAATTTTAAGAATCTTCCTTTGGAACAAAAAATCGGGCAGATGTTTATGTTCGGCTTTGAAGGTAAAAAACCTTCAGCAGAATTTTTAGACTTTGCAAAAGAAAATAATATCGGATTTTTCATAGTTTTTCATAAAAATTTCAGCTCCCTAAGACAGCTTATATCATTGACAAATGCTCTTCACTCCGTAGGAAATATTCAACCTATGATTTTTACAGATCAGGAGGGAGGCACTGTTTGTCAATTTGATGAAGCCCTATCAACCTTTGTGTCTCCCATGGGACTTGCAGCAACCGAAAATCCTGACTATGCTTTTGAAGCCGGGAGGGGGATAGGCGAGGATTTGAAAAAAGCCGGGATAGATGGGAATTTGGCTCCTGTGGTTGATGTGAATTTTAACCATGATAATCCTATCATTGGCATAAGAGCTTTTTCGGATAATCCTGAGATTGTGGTAAATTTTGCAGAAAAATTTATTGAAGGTCTTCATTTTGCAGGAATTCCCTCTGTATTAAAGCACTATCCGGGTCATGGAAGAGCCTCCGAGGATTCTCATATTTCACTTCCCAAAATAGACATTGATTTGGATACATTAAAAAAAACAGACTTAATTCCGTATTTTAAGTTGGCTAATAAAAGCGAGCTTATAATGTCCTCACATATAAATTCCCCGAATATTGAGAAAAAAAATATTCCTGCAACTTTCTCCGACAAATTCGGTAAAATTTTAAGAGAGGAGATAGGATTCAAAGGCATATATATGACAGACTGTCTTGAAATGAAAGCTGTGGAAAAAAATTTTACTGTTGAGGAAATTGTTTTGTTTTCCATAAAGGGAGGCGCGGATATTCTTGTTTCAAGCGGTTACCGAAGAGGATTTGAATTTCAGAAAGAGCTTTTTCATACTTTTGTAAACCTTGTTAAAACAGGGAAAATAAAAAGGGAGAGAGTGGAAAATTCCTTTGAAAAAATAATTAATCTAAAAGAAAAGTACGGGCTTTTATCGGAAAGGAAAATTATTAAAAAAATTCCTCTTTTCAGAGAAAATTATTTTACTGAAAAGAGTATAGCCATATCTTCCGTAAAAATTGTCAGAGACAATTTAAAAAAAATTCCGGTGCACGAGGCAAAAAGTATCGGAATTATAGAATGGGAGAAAGTCCCTTCAACGATACCCATTTCAAAAGCCTCAAAAAAATTTTATCTTCGAGAAATAGCAAGAAAAATTTTTCCCAATATAGAATTTAAGCTTTTATCTTTAAAAAGAGCTCTTCCACCTGAAATACCTGAATTTTTATATGAATATGATGAAATAATAGTCGCTCCCTTTTCAAGAAACCGTGAAACCGAAATAATTCAGGGGAAAATGATAAATGAAATGCTAAAATTTCGAAAAGATATTATTATCGTTTCAATCGGAAATCCCTATGATTTAAGGAATTTTCCCCAAGCGGACGAATACTTTTGCACATACGGTTTCCGACAAGTTCAAATCGAAGCTTTTTTTGACATTCTAACGGGAAAATTTGTAAAAAAGTAATTGAGATCGGACCCTACTGAATAATTTTATTAATGGTTGATTAAACGGGAAGAATATGGTAATTTTTTTAATGCTAAAAAGGAGCATAATTTTATCTTTATTAGTTTTCATATTTTTCAGTTTTTCTCTTTTTGCATCTGAAAATAAGAGCAACATTGAATTTCCCTCTGTCATATTAAAAAATGAGAAAATAAAAATCTCCGGAATTTCCCAACAGACTAAGATCTTTATAAATAGTGTTGAAGTTAAAGATCTTAACAAATACACTGTAAAAAAAAGCGGATATGTTTCAATTAAAGTCTTAAGGGAAGGGGAAAAACCTGTTGAGAAAAAAGTACTTGTTATTCCGGGGATAATGACTCTTTTACCGCCTTTTATAGCGATTTTTTTAGCCTTTATTTTCAAAGATGTGATAGTATCACTTTTTTTAGGAATATTTACCGGGGCTGTCATACTCAATGATTTAAGTCTCTGGAGGGGACTTTTAAGAACCCTTGATAATTATATTATAAATGCAATTGCTGATAAGGATAGAGCATCCATAATAGTTTTTACAATGATGTTGGGAGGAATGGTCGGAATAATAAACAAAGCCGGGGGGATAAAAGGGATTGTAAACTCTCTTGCAAAAAAAATTAAATCCGGAGAAACAACCCAGCTTTATTCGTGGCTGTTAGGCATACTAATCTTTTTTGACGATTATACAAATACGCTTTTGGTGGGAAATACCATGAGGCCTTTAACAGATAAATGGAAAATTTCAAGGGAAAAATTGGCATACATTGTGGACTCCACAGCAGCTCCTGTTGCCTCCCTTGCGATTATCTCAACATGGATAGGTTTTGAGATTTCCCTTATAGGGCAATCTTTCAAGGCGTACGGGATTAACTATGATCCATATTCCATATTTTTGCAATCAATCCCATTCAGATTGTATTCAATTTTTACACTCTTTTTTGTGTTTCTGACATTCACATTAAAAAGGGAATTCGGACCTATGCTTAAAGCGGAAAAAAGAGCAAGAACAGGGAAGCTTTTAAGAGAAGGGGCTATGCCTTTAACGGATTTTGAAACGGGAATCCTCTTACCTGAAAAAGGTGTGAAGGAGAGATGGTATAATGGGATGATTCCTATTTTAACTGTAATAGTCTTTACCTTTGCGGGACTTTTTTATTCCGGTTTTTTGAACTATAAGGGAGGGACAATAACTGTTTCTGAGGTTTTGTCAGGAAATATCTTTAAGAATTTAGGTCTATTAATCTCATCTGCCAATTCTTTTGATGTTCTTCTCTGGGGTTCATTCTTGGGAGTTCTTGTGGCTATGATTATGGCAGTAAGCCAGAAACTTCTGACTATGAAAAAAGCTCTTGAAGCATGGTTTCAGGGACTCAAATCCATGATGGTGGCAATTGTTATTTTAGTGCTTGCATGGTCTCTCGGGGTTGTTATAGTTAAAATAGGAACTGCGGATTATCTTGTCAATGCCCTGAGTACTTCTCTGAGCTATAGACTTTTACCTGTTCTTGTTTTCATAATATCAGCCCTTATCTCCTTTTCAACGGGAACTTCATGGGGAACTTTAAGTATAATGTTTCCGCTGGTTATTCCTCTTACCCATTCAATGCTTACAGGAAGTGGTGATTATAAAAAATTCATGATTTTGACAATTTCTTCCATTTTGGCTGGCTCAGTTTTCGGTGATCATTGCTCACCAATCTCGGATACAACCATAATGAGTTCAATGGCATCCTCCTGTGATCATCTTGACCATGTGAGAACGCAGTTTCCATACGCCTTTACAGCAGCAACAGTTACTATTTTTTTCGGAATACTTCCCCTTTCTTTTGGAGTTCCATATCTACTATCTCTCTTCACAGGTTTATTGACAATATTTCTGATAGTATTTTTTATCGGAAAAAACCCGAATAAAGTTCATTAAAATTTTCTTTTTATTGACTAATCAAATATTTTATGTAAGAATTTTTTTGAAAATTAAAGGAGGATAAAGCCTTGAATTCTAAAAATTTATTTTTCTTGTTTTTTCTAATTTTATCAGTTGGGTTTATTTTCGGAGGAGGAAAAGAGCAAATGAAAGTCAGAAAAGATGTTTTCGGGAAATTAAGAGATGGGAAAACTGTTCATGTCTTTTATCTGAAAAACAGTAAAGGTATGGAAGTTGATATTATAGAATATGGGGGGATTGTTACAAAACTGATTGTTCCTGATAAAAAAGGGAAATTCGGTGATATTGTCTTGGGTTTTGACAAACTTGAAGACTATGTGAAAAAGTCTCCGTATTTTGGAGCTATTGTCGGAAGATATGCCAATAGAATCAATAGAGGAATTTTTTTTATTGACGGGAAAAAGTATCAGCTTTCAATAAATGATGGAAGAAACCATCTTCACGGTGGTAAAAAAGGTTTTGACAAGGTTTTGTGGAAGGGGAAAAGTTTTTCAAAAGATAATGGTGTTGGGGTTGAGCTTTCTTATTTAAGCAAAGATGGAGAAGAAGGCTATCCGGGCAATCTTAATGTGAAAGTAATTTATTTTCTTGATAATGAGAACAAACTAACAATTACATATAGAGCCACAACTGATAAACCAACTCCTGTAAACTTGAGTAATCATAGTTATTTTAATTTAAAAGGAGCTGGAAACGGAGATATATTAGGGCATTTTTTAACAATCAATGCTGACAAATATACTGAAGTAAACAGTGAACTTATCCCCACAGGTAAATTGTTGGCTGTGGCAGGTACTCCGTTTGATTTCAGAACTCCTCATAAGATAGGAGAAAGAATTGATAAGGTTAAGGGAGGTTATGACCATAATTTTGTCTTAAACAAAAAGAAGGAGAATGAGTTAAGCTTTGCGGTTAAACTTGAAGATCCTGAATCAGGAAGGATTATGGAAATATATACAACTCAACCGGGTATACAGTTTTATTCAGGGAATTTTTTAGATGGTACGATTGTCGGTAAGTATGGGAAAAGATATTATAAGCACTATGCTCTATGTCTTGAACCTCAGCACTTTCCCGATTCCCCGAACCATAAAAATTTTCCCGATGCAATTTTAAGACCGGGAAAAGAGTATTTTCAAAAAACGGTGTATATATTTAAGGTAAAATGAAGGACTTAGAAAAAAAGTTTAAAGATGTTTTTTCAAGAGAGCCTAATATAGAGTTAAGGTCGCCCGGGAGGGTAAATCTTATAGGAGAGCATACAGATTATAATGATGGTTTTGTTTTTCCTGCTGCTATTAATCTTGAAATAAGAGGGCTTGCAGCTGTTAGAGATGATTCCAGAGTTAATGTGTACTCCATGGATTTTAATGAGTTTAAAAGTTTTGATATTAATAATGATTTAAAAAAAGAGGGAAGCTGGATAGATTATATAAAGGGAGTTGTTGTAGAATTGAAAAAAACAGGTAAAATCACAAAAGGGGCGGATATAATTTACAATAGCAATCTTCCTGTGGGAAGTGGTCTTTCCTCTTCAGCTGCTTTTGAAGTGATAAATGCGATTCTGTTTAGTAAGATAAATGATATTGATCTATCTTTAAGAGAAATTGCTCTTCTTTCTCAAAGGGCAGAAAACAAATTTGTGGGTGTTAACTGTGGTATTATGGATCAATTTTCAATAGCTCTTGGCAAAAAAGATTCAGCTCTCTTTTTAGATACTAAAACGCTCAATTATGAAATTGTTCCATTGAATATGGAAGGATATAAGATTATAATTTCCAATACCAATAAGCCAAGGGAACTCTCCTCATCAGCATACAATGAGAGAAGGGAGCAATGCGAGACGGCGGTAAGTATATTGAAGAAAAATAATTATGATATTTCCTCTTTGAGAGATTTGAATTCTTCCCAGTTGAAAGAGATTTCCTCCATCTTACCTGAAATTAATTTTAAAAGGGTAAAGCATGTTGTTGAAGAAAATGAAAGGGTCTTGAAATCTGTGGAATATTTAAAATCAGGGGCTCTTAAAAGTTTTGGCAAGCTTTTAAACGAATCCCATAAATCATTAAGAGATTATTATGAAGTCAGTTGCAGTGAATTGGATATTTTAGTGGAGGAGGCAATGAAAATAGAGGGAACTTTGGGAAGTAGAATGACAGGAGCTGGTTTTGGGGGGTGCACTATAAGCATAGTAAAGGAAGATATGATTGAAGATTTTGTTGAAAATGTTGGAAAAAACTATTTAAAAAGAACAGGTTTAAAAGCTGATTTTTATATTTCCGAAGCAGTGAACGGTGCTGAGATATTTTTTAAATAAAGGAGGTATGAATGGCTCTATCAATTTTTGATTATCTTATAATAATTCTTTATTTCGGATTTGTACTTGGAATTGGCTATTTTTTAAAAAAAGCCATTAAAACCAGTGATGATTATTTTTTATCGGGAAGGTCAATTCCAGCATGGATAACGGGGATTGCCTTTATTGCAGCGAACCTTGGTGCTCTTGAAGTTATGGGAATGGTCGCAAATTCCGCAAAGTATGGGATTCTGACAGCTCACTTTTACTGGATTGGAGCTATACCGGCTATGGCCTTCGTAGGTGTTTTTATGATGCCCTTTTACTATGGCTCAAAAGCAAGGTCTGTTCCCGAATATTTAAGATTAAGGTTTGATGAAAAGACAAGGGGCTTTAATGCAATATCATTTGCTGTGCTTACCCTTTTAATGTCCGGAATAAATATGTATGCAATGGGAATAATATTTAAGCTTTTGTTGGGATGGTCATTTCATTTTAGTGTGATTGTTTCGGCTGTGATAGTTTTGCTATATGTATTTTTCGGAGGCTTAACATCATCTATATACAATGAAGTTCTTCAATTTTTACTCATTGTTTTCGGACTTTTTCCTATCTCATATCTCGGTCTAAGAGAAGTCGGAGGTTGGAATGAACTTGTCAAAAGATTACCTGATAATTTCACCCATTTGTGGAGTACTCTTTCCTCCGCATCACAAAATCCTATGGGAATTGAATGGTTCGGAATGATTTTCGGGTTGGGATTTGTTCTATCCTTTGGCTATTGGTGTACTGATTTTCTTGTTGTGCAAAGAGCCCTTGCATCCAAGGATATCAATGCTGCAAGAAGAACTCCGCTTATAGGAGCTTTTCCGAAGATGCTTTTCCCGTTTTTTGTTGTTCTACCCGGTATGATTGCAATTCTTGTTATTCCTGAGTTTAAAACTGCTCTTGATACACTATTGAAAACAGGACATACTGCAAATGTTAATTATAATATGGCTTTACCTCTCCTAATAAAACATTATTTACCAAGAGGACTTTTGGGACTTGGGCTGACTGCTCTTCTTGCAAGCTTTATGTCAGGTATGGCCGGTAATGTTACAGCTTTTAATACTGTCTGGACTTTTGATATATATCAGAGCTATATCAGACCCGGTAAAGATGATAAACACTATCTCTGGATGGGTAAGATGGCAACAGTTTTCGGAGTCCTTGTGAGTATAGCTTTAACATATATTGTTATGTATTTTAATAATTTAATGGATTATATGCAGTTGTTATTTTCATTTTTCAATGCTCCGCTCTTTGCCACATTTTTGCTGGGAATGTTCTGGAAGAGGGCCACATCTGACGGAGCTTTCTGGGGGCTTGTATCCGGCACCTCCGCGGCCGCTGCCCACTACTTTCTTATATACAAAGCGGGAATTATCCACTATGGTAGCGAAATGTCAGCAAACTTTTACGGTGCAATTGTTGCCTGGGTTGTTTGTTTCTTGACCACAATTATCATTAGCTATATGACAAAACCAAAACCTGATGAGGAAATGGTAAAACTTGTTTATTCTCTTACCCCGAAAGAGTATAAGGACAATATTCCTTTCTATTTAAAACCAGGGTTTCTTGCGGCAATAGTTTTAATTTCAACACTTATTTTAAATATAATTTTCTGGTAAGGAGGTAAAAATGGGAATTGATATAAAGTATCCGATCGGTTTGTTTTTTACTCTGGTGGGAATTATTATCACAATTTCAGGCCTTTATCATAAGCAAGAGGTTATCAGTAAATTGGGTTTTAACTTTAGCCTGATTTGGGGAATTGTAATGCTTGCCTTCGGTTTAATAATGTTGGGCTTGCATTATATTGCGAGGAGAAAATCTTAAAAGGGAAGAATAATAAAAAAATCTTTAATCTTTTGTTTTTATTCTTTACAATTACCTCTTTATTGCTCTCTCTTGAACCTGATTGGTATAAGAAAGCACAAATATACAGTATAACAGTATTTTCCAGGGAAGATTCCGAAAAATTCAGTATTACCGTAAATGGATTGTGGAATGGCTATATAGGAAACACAGATTCTCCCTTTGCATTCGGAAGATTGCTCTTATCATATTATGAGAATAGTAAATATGATTCTGATAAAAAATTTGTTGATGAACTCCATAAAAGGGGATATATAGTTCCCGCAACAATCCTGACCACTCAAGGGCATTCAAGTTTTCAGGGGGAAGAATTTAATAAGCTTTCGTGTAAAAGTTTTAAAGGAGAGCTTCCTGACTGGAATTTAAAAGCTGATTCAAAATTTATGTGTTCAAATAATAGTGGATGGCTGGATTGGATGGTTAAGCATGGTAAAAAGGCAATAGATTCAGGTGCTGATTTAATTGTCCTTGATGAAATTCAGGGTGGAGGTTTTATCCCTCTTTATCAGTGGTATTCCCAATATCTTGGTGCGAAGGAACCTGGGTTTTGCGAACACTGCATTTCAGGCTTCAGAAGTTTTTTAAAAAATAAATACTCTTCCAAAGAATTGAAGGAGTTTTATGAAATAGATGATATAAATTTATACGATTTAAAATCAAGAATATACGATACCATCAATTTAAAGTATTTTGATAGAGTCAAAAAGGATCCTTTAATAGAAGAGTATATAGAGTTTAATGAGGAAAATAATTATTATCTGAAAAGGTCTTTGGTAAGCAAACTAAAAAAGTATGCTGAAAAAAAGAATAAAAAAATTATTATCTCTGCTAACTCCTATTCATTGGGGAGCGTCCAGCTTGGGGATTATTGGGTTAAGGGGTTGATTTTCAGTGATTTTCTTGATTTTTACACTTTTGAAAATCACTATGCAGCCAAACCTATGGAAAAGATTGTTGCCTATCCAAGAAATAAATGGATTGCATGGGAAAAGCTTGCCTATAATGCTACAGGAGAAAGGTTTGTATCCCTTATAGATACGGGAACAAATGAGGAAATAAACAGGCAGTTCAAGGAATATTCAAAAAATTTTTCTAACTATCTTTATATTCATTTTATGGAAGCCTATATAAATAGGGGAGCTTTTGGCATTTACTATGGAAAATTTTATGAAAATTTTAAATTGTGGGAAAGATGTGCCAATGCGGCTGCTTTTATAAAGAATCACAGATACCTTTATGAAGGAGAGCAGGAAACTGATTCCAAAATTGCAATTTTATTTCTTTACAGTGAAAATTTAAGAAGCAGATATTTTTCTTATCTTGGCTTATCTCAGGCACTATCCGAATCCAATATGGCTTTTGATGTTATTTTCGGAGGAGGCGGAAAGTATTTAAAGGACAGAGTTGAGCCTGATATTTTAAGAAAATATGAGCTTTTAATAATACCAAATTCAAAGGATATTCTTTCATCTCAAATTGTTAAGATTAAAAAATTTGTGGAGGACGGTGGGAAGGCTATCGTATTTTCCGGAAATCCTTTTGGTTTTAGTGGTAAAGGTGAGAAAAAGTATGGCAAAGGGAGTTTTTTTATTCTGGATAGCTGGAGTTATGAAAACAGAGTCTGGGATATAGGTTCCCTCTATTTTTTCTCTTATGAGGATAAGTATAGAAAAGCTATTAAAGAACTTTTGTTAGGATTGACAGATTCATACC
>JALXDT010000146.1 GCA_027070475.1 Candidatus Aminicenantota bacterium
AGATATATCTGATGGATATTTTGTTTCAAGAAAAGAAAAAATTATTTTTGCAAATAATGCGTTTTGTAAAATGTTTAATCAGGATAAAAAGTCAATAATTGGTTTTCCCATCTCAATTCTTGTGAAAAATTATGAAGAAATTGTTGAAAACTTTAAAGAAGGTGAAAACATTGAAACTAAAGGGATAAAAAAGGATGGAGCAGAATTTCCAGTTGAGATTAAAGCCAATAAAATCTTTTACGAAAATAAACCTGCAATTGCAGGTATTTGTAGAGATATAACAGAAAGAATGAAAATAGTTGAAAATGAAAGACTTGCAGTAATTGGAAGACTTGCTGCAGCATTTGCCCATGAAATTAGAAATTCCATCTCTTCTATTAAGGTTAATATTCAGGTATTGAAAAGCAAGCTAACCCTTGATTCAATTGATAAAAAAAGGATTGAATTAATTTTTAAAGATATAGAAAAACTTGAAAAAATCATTAAAGATACCCTTTTCTTTTCAAAGCCAATTGAATTAAATCTCAAATCTGACAATTTAAATTCAATTGTTTCAAATGTATTAAAGAAATTTTTGCCAATTTTTAAAAAGAATCAAATTCAGGTTAAATTTGAAAAAGATAAGGATATTAGCGACATATTAATTGATAGAGAAAAATTTGAGATAATAGTAGAAAATATATTGTTTAATTCAATTGATGCATTAAACGATAAAAACAGGAAAAAGATAGTTATTAGAACCAAACAGTATAAAAGAAAACCTGCGCAGGCTTTAATCATCAGAGACAACGGATGTGGAATAGATAAAGAGAACCTTCAAAATATTTTCCTTCCTTTTTTTACAACCAAATCAAAAGGAATGGGACTCGGATTGTCAAATGTAGAGAGAATTATCTCTCTTATAAACGGTAAGATTTATGTTAAAAGCAAGCCTCAAAATTTTACTGAATTTAAAATTGAAATCCCATGCTGAAAAAGAAAATTTTAATAGTTGATGATAATTTAACACTTCTTGAAAGTTTAAAACTTTTTTTTGAAGAAAAGGGTTACAATGTGTTTATTCATTCATCAGGACTTCCTGCTATAAAAACAATCAGGGACATCAATCCTGAAGTTGCAATAATTGATATAAGATTACCAGATATTGATGGTTTAACTTTAATAAAAGAGGTTAAAAATTTTAACATAAAAACAAAATTTATAACAATTACTGCATATCAGGATATGGAAACAACCATCAAAGCAATTAAACTTGGTGCATTTGAATATCTTCATAAACCTGTAGATATAGAGGAATTAAATTCAATTGTGGAAAGGGCAATAAAAGAAGAGGTGGAGGTTCAATATCTTTCAATACAGGAAGATTCTTTTAAGGAAAATACAATAATTGGCAAATCAAAATGTATGCAGGAAATTTTTAAAATTATTGGACTCTTATCTGAAGTTAAAACTAACGTGTTAATTACAGGTGAAAGTGGAACTGGAAAAGAACTAATTGCAAAAGCAATTCATTATCACAGCAAATTTTCAGATGAACCATTTATAGCTATTAACTGTTCTGCAATTGTGGAAAATTTATGGGAAAGTGAATTGTTTGGTCATGAGAAAGGGAGTTTTACAGGGGCAACTTCAAAAAAAATTGGTAAGTTAGAGCTTGCAAAAAATGGAACAGTCTTTCTTGATGAAATTGCAGAAATTCCACCACATCTTCAGGCAAAACTTCTTAGGGTAATCC
>JALXDT010000147.1 GCA_027070475.1 Candidatus Aminicenantota bacterium
TCATAATCCCACACATAAAAATCCGCTATTGTTGTTGTGGTAAAACCTTTGCTATCCTTTGATATTACTTCTATCCTATAATGACCCGGTTTTTTAAAATTAAAGCTTTTATCCAATTTCCCTTTGAAGTGGAAACTTCCTTTAAATACATTTTCAGTTTTGTATTTTTTTTCTGACCAAAACTTTCTACTAATTGAAATAGTAGCATTTGATTCTGTCAAATTGCCCTTACTGTTGAGAGCAATAAAGCCTACTTTAATTTTTTTACCTGCTTTAACAAAATACGGAACCTTTATGCCAACAATACTATCAGATGAATAATAATAAAAACCACTCCTTGCACTATACTCTTTTCCATCCTTGGCAACACCTATTGTTTCCACGGAAACTTTTGAGAGGGAAGGAATTTTATATTTTGAAGGGTCAACAACAAATGAAAGCTCCCCTTTTTCATTAAATTTTAAAGTTTTTCTTTTGGCCTTTTTGGAAAAAAAGGGAGGAGTAAATCTATAATTTTTAAATTCTTCCTTTAATTTTTTAACAAAAAACCATGAATAGCTTGAAAATTTTAAATTTACATAAACTTTATCCTCAGACATAGGAGCTCCGTTTAGATAGCTTCCTTTTACATTAACTCTGTTTTTTCCATTGGAAACAATTTCTTCCTTTTCTATATTTTGCTTTACCTCTATTATGTTTGGCTTAAAAAAATCAAGATTAACTGTAATATAATCTGTTTTCCAATTTTTCGCTTTGACATAAAAATAATACTCTCCCCTTTTAAAAGATTTTTTTGTTTTAAATGTATAATAGAACCCTCCTAAATAATCTAATCTGAGACTCTGCTTTTTTATTATTTTGGTTGTAGGATCTTCTATAAAAAGTGTTATATTCCTATTTCTCAATCCTGATAATTTATTTCTCCACCTGATTTTAAAAATTCCTGCTATGTGTATATCTTCTCCTGGAAGATAATACTCTCTGTCTGTAAAAATTTTATATGCAAGTTTTGAGTTTCTAAAAAAACCTCCACCTGAAATCCAGCTGCTGTTTACATAAGAGTAAGCTATATCTTTTTCTTTTTCAAGCAGAAATATTCCCCTTCTTCCATAATACCATCTGCTAATATTAATTCTTTTTTTTACAAAGGAAAAGCCATTTTTATCTGTTTGCGTTTTAAATGAAAGTTTACCGGATTTGAAAAATTTAAAATTTGTTTTAGGAATATTAGCCAAATTATTTTTATCGAATGTTCTTATAAGAGTACCTCCATTTAAAGAAAGTACGGTTGCTGAAAGATTACTTGGATTAATTAGATATTTCCAGAACTTTACTCTGCTTTTAATATTTTCAAGCTTTTTACAATCAGATGGGAGTTTTAATTTTTTGATGGTTAAAATAGATAAACCTTTTTTAAGTTTAAGTTTATTAAAATCGATAAAAAAGCTTTCATAATTATCTGTATTTTTAAAAGAAAAATCAAGTTCCTTACGGAATTCAACATTTCCTTTTTCTTCTCCATTCTTAAGGCAAAAAAGAGAAACATCTTTTATCTTTTTTATCTCAAACTTAATTTTAGAAATCCCTTTTATCTTTAAATAAAGTTTTCCATTCTCAAATTTTTTGACATTTATGTCAGGAAGTACTCCACATACTTTAAGTCTTATTTTTAGATCTGCTGATAATTTTTCACCTCTTGAATTATGAAAATTTTTAGGAATTTCAATTAAATAG
>JALXDT010000148.1 GCA_027070475.1 Candidatus Aminicenantota bacterium
CTAGAATTCTCCATATCTTCACCAATATTAATACATTTAATCTACAAAGATATGTTTTTCTTTGATTTTTACAATGCAATACATAAAATATTTTGTTATAGATTAAATTTATGCTACTCTAATCGCGGATGAGCGGTCTCGCCGTATGCTGCGTAGCCTGACGATAGTCGGCTATGCTGTCATCACGGCTTGTTAGTCCTCGTTTTTCATTATTATTTTAATCATCTTATTTCTTTCATCAATATTTTTTTTTGGGTTCTTTTATATCCCATTCGGATTGGCTGCAATAGCTTTTTTCTATTCCTTAAAAGAAGAGAAAAAGACCATTTTCATATACCTTATCATTTTTCTCTTATCTTTTGTCTTTCTTCTCTACACCAACATAATTCAGACAGCCTCACAAAATGAAAACTATAGGGCAATCTTAAAAATAAAAAATGGGGAATACAAAACCAATTATTTAACAAAAATAGAAAATTCTTTAGGAAATAATCCTGACCCCCAACTTGCTTTAACCTTGGCAGTCAGATACTATAATGATAATCTTCTCTTTGATGCAAAAAGAGTTCTTGAAAGAATTAAAGAAACAGAACAGTATAATAAGATAAAATACTTCTATTTAGGTAATATCTATTATAAGGTAGGCTTTTTCTCCAAGGCGAAAGATATGTATTTTAAAGCCCTTCAGTCAGCCCCAGATGATCCTTACATAAATTTTAATATTTCAGTTTTACTTTATAGAATAAACCAACCTGATCTTGCTCAAAAGTATGCTCTCATATCCCAAAAAGCTGGAATCAGAAGAAGCGAAGATATAACTTCTTTAAAAGATCCAATAGATATAAATGTATTTTCATATGTTAAATTTAAGATTGAAAGAAAGGACTTTAACCATCCTATTCTTATAGGTTTAATTGTTTTCTTTGTATTATTAGCATTGTTAAAATTAATCATAAGGAATATTGGTTCAAGCACAAGGTGCGCTTCCTGCGGAAGACCAACTAAAAAGAATAGAAATTCTGTTAATGACCGATATTGTGAAGAATGCTTTAATCTGTTTATTATAAGAGAACCATTTTTAAGTGAAACAAGAAAGATAAAGTATAAAGAGATTGAAGAAAATAATCTGAAAAAAAGTAAAATAGTGCTCTTTCTGTCAATCTTCTTCCCGGGTTTAGATTTTATTTATAGAGAAAAAATCTCCCTCTATTTTATATTAAGTTCTGTTTTTTATTTTTTCTTTGCCCTCTTCTTTTTTGTCAGATTGGATTTAATACCCCTTAAATTCGATAGTTTAATTAGCTTTCCTGAAATTTTTCTATGGATAGCTCTTTTCTTTTACTTAGTGATTAATTTTATAATTTACTTTTTGGAGAAAAAAGAATGGCTTTAGAAGGAACAATTAAGGATTTCTCAATAGTTGAACTCTTACAGATGTTAGGGCAAAACAAAAGTACGGGAATCCTGGTAATTAAGCATAAGGAAAACTTTGTTACAATATATTTTGAGAAGGGATTAATAGTTAATGTCGAAACTTTTCCAAGAAAAATTGAACATAGATTAGGGAAAACTTTACTAAAGAGAGGTAATATATCTTCTGAAATCCTAAACAAAGCTTTACAAATTCAGAGCAAAACCGGGAAAAAATTAGGAGAAATTTTATTAGGGTTAAATATAATTTCCAAAGATGAATTAAAAAAAGCTTTAAAAGATCAGGCTTCTCAGATAATTATCAGTATAATGAGCTGGAAAGAGGGTGAATACAAATTTCAAAAAAAGGATTTGGTTGATTGGGATAGAGATTGGTTTGAACCTCTATCTGTTGACAGATTGCTGATGGAATCAATGCAAATATTAGACGAAATGCCCCTTATAAAGGAAATTATCCCAGATTCCTCGGTCATTTTTACAAGGAATAAGATAACTAAAAAAATAAAAATATTAGATGAAACAGAGGATGAGAAGATATCAGATAAAACAATTTATCTGACGAAAAGTGAGTATGAAATCTTAAAATTTATAGATGGAGAAAGAGATGTAAATGATCTTGTAGAAAAAATAAATCTTTCAGAGTTTGAAATTTACAAAGGATTATATAATCTAAACAGAAAAGGTATAATCAATAAAGTTGAAAAAGAGGAGATATTTAGTAAAGATGAAAAAGTTTCAGAAAAAGAGAAGAAAGACAAAATCTCCATTTTTAAAAAACTAAAAGTTGCAGCCGCATTAATTATTTTCTTATTAGAAATTATTTCCCTTATCTTCACAACCGGGATAAAAAAGAATATTTTTTACCCAGTTAAATTTACTCACTATAATCAATTGGTCACTATAAGATACAAAACAAATCAAAACTTTATTAAAACTATAATTAGTAAGTACAAAGGTAAACAACCTTGAAAAAAGGTGTAATTCTAACACTCGGAAATTTTGATGGACTCCATGTGGGGCATAGGAAAATCCTACTTAATGCTATTAAAAAAGGCGAAAAAGAAAAAAGAAAGGTTATTGCAATAACCTTCTGGCCCCATCCCCATAGCTTTTTCGGCAAAAAAATAAAATTAATTCAAACACTTGAAGAAAGAATTTCCCATATAAAAAGAATCGGAGTTGATGAAGTTGATGTTTTGGACTTTGATAAAATAGTAAACCTTTCCCCTGAAGATTTTATAAATTTCTTACTTGAAAGGTATAAAATCCATTCAATATTCGTTGGAGAGGAGTTCAGGTTTGGCAAAAAAAGAGAGGGAGATTTAAAGCTTTTAAAAAGAATAGGAAAAAGAGAGGGCTTTTATGTAAAAGGTGTGAAAATAATTAAATATATGGGAGAAAAGGTAAGCTCAAGTTTAATCAGGGAATATTTATCAAACGGAGATTTACAAAGAGCAAGAATTATGTTAGGAGGATTTTATTCTGTAAAAGGAAAAGTCGTAAAGGGAAATAAAAGAGGCAAAAGAGTTAAATTCCCCACTGCAAATATTAAATATCCTCAGGATTTCTTACTCCCAAACGGAGTCTATATAACAAAGACTTTGTTTAATAATAAATATTACAACTCATTAACCCATGTTGGTCCTAACCTCACATTTGGAGAAAAAGAAAATAAGATAGAGACATTCTTAATAGATTTTAAATCATCTATATACAATAAAGAGATAGAAATCTTTTTTGTTGATTATATTAGACAAATTAAAAAATTCAATAATAAAGTTGAACTTTCCCGTGCTATCTCACAAGATTTGAGCTATGCTTTATCCTTACTTTTAATTTAAACAAAAATTTTTAACTATCAGTTTGAGCTATCGCTTTACCGATATCATCCCCTGATATTGAATCATCGGGATTTGTATTTCTGTGAACACCATCTGAAAAAGGCGTCGCCCACAGATGATTTGGGCCTGCTGAGAGAACATAGACTCTATGTGGTCTGGTAGTATCTCCAAAATGAGGGTTGCCGGGGAAATATCTTGCATTAATAACATAGGATCTTCCCCAAGCATCATCTAAAAGCTTATCATCAAGATAGGGACCTCTCCATCTGTACTCTCCCGAGGTAGGATAATCCTGTCCACTTTGATTCTGATTATTAGGCCCCGTATCATCATCTGGATTATTATAGTACAAATAATCATACAGGGGTTTGGTTGTTCCATATGTTCCCCAGTTTGCAGCACCTGTTCCTGCTCCGGATTCAGCTCCGGTGGGAACAGTGGAAGAATTTCCTAAAACTCTATCAACTCCTCCAGAAGGTCCATTAGCATTTGTAAATGGCCAGTATCCAGTATCTTTGTAAAGCGATGCTACAGCTGCTGCAATCACCTGTACCTCATTGGTTGTTCTTGTAACTTTACTTGCCTTAATATTCCTTGCAACAGTAGGTGTTAATATAGCTGCCAATATGGCAACAACAGCTAAAACAACTACCATTTCTATTAAGGTAAAACCTTTTTTCTTCATTTTCTCCTCCCTAAAATTAAATTAATCATTTGTGTAAATTACAAAACCTATGTCATCTCCTCCTACATTATCATCAGGTGTTGTGTTTCTATTTACAGAATCACTAAAAGGTGTTTCCCAGACCTGGTTTATTCCGGCTGACAGTATTAAAACACGATGCCCTGCTCTTTGAGCAACCGTTGTTAAAGAGTTTCCGGGAAAATATCTTGCACTGATCACATACTGTGCTCCCCATGGGTCAAGATTTGCTCTTTTATCAAGATAAGGTCCCTTCCACCTATACTCACCTGTTGTTGGATAATCCTGTCCTGATTCATTTTGATTTACAGCACCTGTATTATCATCAGGATTATTATAGTATAAGTAGTCATAAAGCTGCTTTGTTGGTGCCCAACTTCCCCACTGGCTGCTTCCCGTATAAGTCGCATCAGATGCTGTCGGGACATAATCCGTTGGATCACCTGAAAGAACCCTGTTAACTCCGCCCGCTGGTCCATTTGCATTTGTACATGGCCATCTACCGACATCTTTATATAAACTCAAAATCGCAGAAGCTATAACAAGCTCTTCATTTTCAGCTCTGGTGATTTTAGCATCTTTTATATGTCTTGCTATAGTAGGAACAAGTATAGCTACTAAAATTGAAACCACAGCCAAAACCACGACCATTTCAATCAAAGTAAATCCTTTCCTTTTCATTTTCACCTCCAATGTCATATTAAAATATATTTAACATGTATTTAATTGTCAACTCCATTAAATACTATTTCTCCCCCGACAATTGTATAAACAGGCCATCCTTTAACTTCCCAGCCGATAAAGGGAGAATTTTTAGCCTTGCTTTTAAATTTATCCGGATCTATTACAACCTTTTTCTCTGGATCTATTATAGTAATATCCCCATCCTTTCCTATCTCAAGACTCCCTTTGCTTTCTAATCCCAAAATTTTTGCAGGATTCTTTGATAAAAGTTCAGCAAAGCGAAAAACACTAATTACTCCAGACATTACCAGTCTATCAAAGATAAGGCCAACCACTGTTTCAAGTCCTATAACACCAAAAGGAGCAAATCCAAACTCAAGCTCCTTTTCATCCTGAGTATGGGGAGCATGATCTGTTGCAATAGCATCTATTATACCTTTTTTCAAACCTTCAACAAGAGACACTCTATCCTCTTCAGACCTTAAGGGTGGTTTCATCTTATAGAGAGGAGAAAAGGTTTCAACAAATTGTTCATTCAACAAAAGGTGATGGGGGGTAACTTCAGCTGTTACATTAAGATTATTTATTTTTGCATTTTCTATTAGTTCCACACTCCATTTTGAAGATAGATGGGCAAAATGAATCCTACCTCCTACCTGCCTCAAAATCTCAATATCTCTTGCTATAATAGCTGTCTCTGAAGCAGATGGTATCCCCTTAAGTCCTAACTTATAAGTTAAAGGACTTTCATTTGCAACACCATCACCTGACAGCTCAAGGTCTTCTGCATGTTCAATAATAATCTTATCTATCATTCTTTGATACTCGAGAGCTCTTCTTAAAACAAGTGAAGACCTCACTGGATACCCATCATCTGAAAATCCTACGGCTCCAGCCTCTGCTATATATCCCATCTCAACTAATTCTTCTCCTTGCATTCTCTTACTAACAGCCCCTATAGGGAAAACATTAACTTTGGCCACATCCTTTGCTCTTTCAATTATAAAAGAGGTGACACCTTCATTATCATTTATCGGATTTGTGTTCGCCATACAGGCAACAGAAGTAATTCCTCCAGCAGCAGCTGCTTCTGTTCCTGTTTTGATATCCTCTTTGTATTCATAACCTGGCTCCCTTAAATGTGTATGCATATCAATAAAACCCGGAAAAACAAATAATCCCTTTGCATCAACTTCTTTAAAATCAGGAGCATTTAATTTTTTCCCTATCTTTGCAACCTTACCATTTTCTATAAGAATATCCAGTTCTTCATCCAAGTTCTGAGAAGGATCAATAACCCTACCATTTTTAATTATTAAATTCATGAGAACCTCCGGAAATTAAATACAAAACAGCCATTCTTACAGCAATTCCATTGCTAACCTGATTTAAAATAACAGATTTATCCGAATCAGCAATATCCTTCATAAGTTCTATTCCCCTGTTAATAGGGCCAGGATGCATAACAATTGCATCCTTATCCGCTCTTGCAAGTCTTTTTTTTGTAAGTTGATAAAATTTTCTGTATTCTCTTAATGAAGGAAAATAACTTCCCGTCTGCCTTTCTCTCTGAATCCTCAGCATCATCACAACATCAGACCCTTCAACTGCTTTATCAAGATCATATTCTATTTCAACTCCCATATCGGAAAATTCAGGGGGGATTAGAGGTGGCGGGCCCGATAAAACAATCTTTGTCTTATATTGCGAAAGTAAAAAAATATTTGATCTTGCAACCCTGCTGTGCAATATATCTCCGACAATGGTAATCTTTAAATTATCCAGCTCTCCCTTATGCTGTCTTATAGTAAGTGCGTCTAAAAGAGCCTGAGTAGGGTGTTCATGTGCACCATCACCTGCATTTACCACAGATGATTTTGAAAAGGTTGTAAGATAATAAGCACTTCCTGCTTGAGAGTGTCTCACCACAAATATATCCGGATGCATTGCTTCAAGGTTTAAAACAGTATCTCTGAATGATTCCCCTTTTACAAGACTTGAGGAGCTTCCCGAAAAATTAATCAAATCCGCAGAGAGTCTTTTTGCTGCTAATTCAAAGGAGATTCTTGTCCTTGTACTTGGCTCAAAGAAAAGATTTACAACAGTTTTTCCCCTCAGAGCGGGGACCTTTTTAACACTTCTTTTTGAAACTTCCACCATACTCTGGGCTGTATCAAGAATATGGTCTATCTCATCTCTCGTCAATCCTTCAATACCAAGCAAATGTTTTCTTTTAAACATTAAAAACCCTCCTCTTCAACTATTAAGACCTCATCACTTCCATCTATCTCTTTTAATCTGACTTCCACTATTTCTCTTTTTGATGTGGGAAGAGTCTTCCCTATATAATCCGCCTGTATCGGAAGCTCTCTATGACCTCTATCTATCAAAACGAGAAGTTGGATTGTCTTCGGTCTTCCAAAATCCACAATAGAATCAAGAGCTGCTCTTACGGTTCTTCCGGAAAAGAGAACATCATCCACAAGAATTATATCTCTTCCCGTAACATCAAAATCAATCTCCGTCCCCTTTACAATAGGATTCGGTCCTATAGTTGAAAGATCATCTCTATAAAGAGTAATATCAAGAATTCCAAAATCAAGCTTTGCTCCTTCAAGTTTTTCTATAAGTTTTAAAATTCTTTCTCCTATGATTACCCCTCTTGTTCTGATTCCAACAATAGCAACATTTTCAAGTTCACGATTTCTCTCAATAACCTCCATTGCCAATCTTTTTAATGTTGATGCAATTTTCCTCTGCTCCATTACCCTTGCTTTGACTTTCATTATTATCTCCTCTTTCCATTATATGATACAATAATGATAACAAAATATTCTCTTACTTACAACACATTTTAGATTAGGAACAGATAATTTTAATGAATTATAAATATCAAAATACAATTTGAATTTAACATAGGTTATCTTGACTTAAGTAATTACAAGTTTTAAAATAAATTTAATTTGGAGGTATAAATGATATCAAAAAGAATTAGAAACATGCAGGAATCACCGATAAGAAAGCTCGTTCCCTTTGCGGATAAGGCAAAAAGTAGGGGTATTAAAGTGTATCATCTGAATATAGGACAGCCGGATATAAAAACACCGGCGCCTGTTCTGAATGCAATAAAAAATTTTTCCCAAGAGATAATAGCCTATGGTTATTCTCAGGGAGAACCATTCTTAAGGAAGGTAATTTCAGAATATTTTAAAAATTATGATATAAGTGTAAATCCCGATGATATTACCATAACAACCGGAGGGAGTGAAGCTATTTTATTTGCCTTTTCTGTGGTAGCAGATATTGATGATGAAATCATTGTGTTTGAACCCTATTATACAAATTACAATGGTTACGCTGCCATGAGCAATATAAAACTCGTTCCGGTAACAACAAAGGCAGAAAACGGTTTTGCCCTTCCTTCCTCAGAGGAAATAGAGAATAAAATAGGTAAAAGAACAAAAGCAATATTACTCTGTTCCCCGAATAATCCTACCGGAACAATTTATCCTGAAAAGGATTTGAAAAGGATTATTGAAATTGCAAAAAAACATGATCTCTTTATCATAAGTGATGAAGTTTATAGAGAATTTATATATGGAGATATAGAATACAGAAGTATGCTCCATTTTGAAGAGGCAAAGGACAGAGTTATTGTGGTCGACTCTATCTCTAAAAGGTATAGTGCTTGCGGAGCAAGAATAGGCTACATAATAAGCAAGAACAAAGATGTTCTATCGGGAGTCATGAAATTAGCTCAAGCAAGGCTCTGCCCTCCAATAGTGGAACAGGTTGCAGCAGCTGAGGCATACAGAATGAGTTTTTCATATTTTAAGGAAGTGCAAAAAGAGTATAAAAAGAGAAGAGATATCATGTACAAAGAACTGAAATCCATAGATGGCATAGTGCTTGAGCTTCCAATGGGAGCCTTTTATATGGTGGTAAAACTTCCGGTAAAAGATTCTGAGCATTATGCCAGATGGTTACTTGAAGAGTTTAACTATGAAAATGAAACTGTTATGGTTGCTCCTGCAGGTGGTTTTTATTCAACAAAAGGATTAGGAAAGGATGAGATTAGATTAGCATATGTTCTTGAAGAACAAAAATTAAAAAAAGCAATGTATATTCTTAAAAAATCATTGGAAATTTATCCGGAGAAAAAAATATGAAAAAAATCAAAATTTTGATAATCTTTTTATTAATCATAACTTTTATTTCGGCAGAAAATCTTGACCCATGGAAAGCTCAGCTTTATAAATATACAAAAACATTACTTCTTTTAAAAAAAATATACTATAAAAGTGATATAAATGAAGAAAAATTAACCTATGCTGCTATAAGGGGGATGCTTTCTTCCCTTGATCCACACTCCTATCTTCTCGATCCAAGTTCATTTCAAACAATGCAAGAGGATCAAAAGGGAAAATTCTATGGTATAGGAATTCAAATTTTGAAAATAGAAGACAGATTAACAGTAATAACACCTCTTGAAGGTACTCCTGCTTACAGACTCGGAATACAGGCAGGGGATGTAATTGTGGAAGTTGAAGGAAAGAAGACTAAAAATCTATCTCAAAATGAAGCTGTAAGGCTTTTGAGAGGTCCCAAAGGAACCTATGTTAACATAAAAATAAAAAGAGAAGGATTTAAAAAACTTCTTCATTTTAGAATTAAAAGAGCTGAAATTCCCCTTTATTCAATTCCATACCACTTTGTTGACCCTTTTTCTAAGGATAAAAAAATAGGAGTTGTTGTAATAAGGTCCTTTACAGGCACTACTTCAGAGGAATTTGAAAAATCTATGAAAACTCTTGTAAAAAAAGGCATAAGGGCTCTAATCCTTGATCTGAGATACAATGGCGGAGGAGATTTGAGAGCAGCCTTGAATATTTCAGATGAATTTCTTGAAAAGGGTAAAATCATAGTTTCCATAAAGGGAAGAGTAAAGAGAATGAATAAAATTTTTTATGCATTAAAAAACAATCAATATGAGAATCTACCCCTTGTGATTCTTGTCAACAGAGGAAGTGCATCAGCTTCAGAAATTGTTTCAGGAGCAATTCAAGACAATAAAAGAGGCCTGATAATAGGAACAAGGACATGGGGAAAAGGGCTTGTTCAAACACTTTTTCACATAAAAAGTAATGTGGCTATTGCACTTACCACAGCAAGATACTATACTCCTTCAGGTAAATTAATACAGAGAGATTATACCCACCTTGAAGATTATTTACTTTTCTATAATGACAAGGATAGTTATGAAAAAAATACAGGAGGAATAGTTCCTGATATAAAGGTAGAGGATGCAAAGCTTACAATGTTTACAGCAAGGTTAAGGAGTAAAGGATTATTCTTTTCTTATGCCAACCACCTTGTCAAAGGGGAAACAGGATTAAAAAACAGTTTAAAATTTGCAAACAGAGCACCCATAGCATTTTTTAAAGGCAAAAAAATTAATTTATATACTGATCCCATCCCACCGGAAATTTCAGAGGATTTTAAAAACTTTGTAATAAAGAGAAAGGTTAAGATAAAAGCAAAGGATTTTAATAAAAGCCTTTCCTCCATTAATTTGCAAATCAGAAGAGAAATTGTTTCAAGAGTTTGGGGAATGGAAGAAAGTTTTATTTCAATTTTAAATGATGATCCTCAATTTAAAAAAGCAGAAGAAACTTTACTGAAAAAAATTTAATCTTTATTCTCTAATTTGAGATTTTTATGTTCTTTTTCTAATTTAGCAAAAAGATTCCCACAGGAAGCTTTTATATCCTTCCCCTTGCTATCTCTAATCGTGACAACAACTCTGTATTTCCTTAAATACTCGGCAAATTTATCTATCTTATCCATCTCCGTCGGGTAAAGCTCAGAACCTTCAAAATAGTTAAAAGGTATCAAATTAATCTTCCTTGGAATTTCCTTGGTAATTGTCAAAATCTCTTTTGCATCCTTTAGACTATCATTAATACCTTTCAACATTATATACTCAAAGGTTACTCTGTGTTTTAATTTTTCTCTTTTTTCCCTCAAAATTTTCAGATTTTCAGAAAACGGGTACTTTTTTTCAACAGGCATAAGCTCTTTTCTTATTGAAGGAAAAGGAGAATTTAAGGAAAAAGCAAGTTTAACATCAGGCAATTCTTCCAAAAATCTTCTAAGATAATCTGTTATGCCAATTGTTGAAACAGTAATCCTTTTGGGAGAAATTGAAATACCTTCAGGATCAGTAATAACCTTTATGGCTTTTTTCACATTTTCATAATTATCCAGAGGTTCTCCCATTCCCATAAATACAAGGTTTATTCTGTTTTTTAACCTTTCTTTGTTAAGAACAAGCACAGTAATAAGCTGGGAAACAATTTCATAGTATTCAAGATTTCTATGAAAACCCATTAAACCTGTAACACAAAATTTACACCCAAATTTACAACCGACTTGAGAAGAAAGACAAATTGAAGTTCTATCTTTTTGAGGGATAAAAACTGTTTCAATTTTTTTCCCATCTTCAAGCTCTAACATATACTTTCTGCTTCCATCTTCAGAAGAGACCTCTTCACTTAAAACATTTAAAATAGAAAAAGAGAATTGCCCGGCCACTTTTTTTCTCAGCTCTTTTGACAGGTTTGTAAAATTATTGATATTAAGAACTCTTTTTTTATAAACCCATTGATATATCTGTTTTATATGGAAGCTTTTATCCACAAAGGGAGATAGTTTCTCCTGAAAAGTATCAAAATCAAAACCCAATAGATTTTTTACCATCTCATTCTACTGTTACGGATTTTGCAAGATTTCTCGGTTGATCTATGTCAACTCCCCTTCTAAGAGCTATATAATAAGCAAATAGCTGAGTATATATTGTTGTTAACAGAGGAGATAAAAACTCATTAACAGATGAAATCGTAAACATTTTATCACTTACTGATAAGAGTTCACTATCATCCCTGCTTCCTATACTTATTATTTCCGCACCTCTTGTCTTTGCCTCTTCAATATTCGACAAAATATTATTTCTGGCCCTATCATCGGGGGCTACGGCAATAAGAGGAGTACCTTCATCTATCAAAGAGATAGGACCATGCTTTAATTGTCCTCCGGCATAGGCTTCAGAAAATATATAAGAGATCTCCTTTAATTTCAAAGAACCTTCAAGAGCTACGGGGTAATTTATCCACCTGCCTATGTAGAGAAAACTTTCTTTTTGATAATACTTATAAGCAATTTTCTCAATACTTTCGCTTTTGTTTAAAATTTCTTCCATTTGAATTGGTATTTTCCTTAATTCCTCAAGATATGAAATGATTTTTTCTTTTTTAAGATATCCTGTTTTTTGAGCAATATTCAAAGCAAGGAGAAAAAGAACTGAAATTTGGGAAGTAAATGTTTTAGTGGCAGCTACAGAGATTTCAGGACCACAATGGGTTAAAATAAAAGCATCACTTTCCCTTGTTATGCTACTTTCGGAAACATTTGTTATTGATATTATTTTATTTTTACCTTTTATCTTTCTTATGGATTTTAAAGTATCTGCGGTTTCTCCTGATTGGGAAATAGCAATAAACAAAGTTGATTCAGATTCCTTTAAATCCCGGTAAAAAAACTCTGATGATAATGAAACAGATGTTTCAATCCCTGAAAAATCTTCAAAATAAAATCGTCCTATAAGTCCTGCATGATAAGATGTTCCGCAGGATAATATTTTTATTTTTTCCACATTTTCAAAAAGATTTTCATCAATTCCGACATCTATCTCTCCTCTCTCAATTGAATATCTATCCTGAATCGTTTCTCTGATAGCTTCCGGTTGTTCAAATATCTCTTTTAACATAAAGTGCTTATAACCCTTTTTTTCTATAAAGAATGAACTCTTTTCAACCTTTTTCGGGGAAATCTTTCTTTCAGCTCCTTTGAAATCAAAAAATGAATATTTAGAGTTGTTCAAAAAAACAATGGTTTCATCATCAAGAAAATATGCTTTGTCCACATAAGAAGAAATTCCGATAATATCCGACGAGAAGTAGAAATTATTATCCTTTTCCGCAAATATTAAAGGAGAATTTTTTCTAACTCCTATCATAAGCTCAGGATAATCTGCAAATATGAATAAAAGAGCAAAAGAACCCTTTAACATATTTATCGTATTTAAAATGGAATCAAAAATAGGATAATGTTTTAAATTCTCTTCAAGCAAATGAACAATCACTTCTGTATCTGTTTCAGATGAAAATCTATGCTTCTTTTCCTTCAACATTCTTTTTAATTCCAGATAATTTTCAATAATTCCATTGTGAACAATAGCAATCCTATTTTTGCAGTCAGAATGCGGATGGGTATTCTCTTTTGTGGGACTGCCATGGGTAGCCCATCTTGTATGGCCAATTGCAGAATGAACCTTTATCTTTGTTTCTTCTATACTCTTTTTTAAAAGGTCAACTTTCCCTTTCTCTCTTATTTTTTTTATCTTCTTTTTCTCAACAAAAGCAACTCCCGCAGAATCATATCCTCTGTATTCAAGATGTTTAAGCCCCTCTATTATAATATCAAGTGCATTCTCTTTCCCGATATAACCGACTATTCCACACATTTTTCCTCCTTATTATAAAGAAGATTTTTTAATATATCCTTTTTTTATCACTATTTCAAGAAAAGAAGATGAGCACAAAGAAAATAGAAAACCTCCATTTAAATAAATAAAATTCAAATAAAGTATCTGTATTTAATTATTTTTTATACAAAAGCTTTATATAATTACTATCTGTTAATTTTAGCCAAACAGCAGCTATATTGTTGATATTAAATTTTTTCTTAAAAGTAAAAGTTTGATAATGGGTTTCTCCGGGAGCAACCTTATATTTGCAGGCATAAGGCCCTGACTTAGCCACAGTAGTATAACTGTTAAAAAGTGTTCCATCCTTTAACATAATATAAATCTTGTAATCATCCCAGATAAGCTCTCTTGCATTTTTTCCATTTATAATAGCACCTAAAATTGTGGAAAACTTTCCTGCTTCCGGAGTTTCATGCCAGCTGTACTTTGAAGGATAAAAACCTATTACAAATGATACAGTTTTATCAGGAGTTTCAATCTTTGAATAGTAAAAAGGCGGACTTGCAACCGAAAAAATTGTTAAAGCAAAAAATAAAATTAAAAACAAACTAAAAAATTTTTTCATACTAACCTCCTTTTGCCATTAATATTTTATTAAAAAAAAAGGAAAGATCATCCTATCTTATCCCCTTTTTTCTCTGCATACTGTTCTATATGTTTCAGAAAAGCATCAAAGGTTGCTATATCCTTTGTCTCCCATTCTGTCCTCGCAAAAAGCCTATTCAAAGATTTTGAAAATTTATTTTCAAATCCTTCGGATATATCAAAAACCTTCATTAAATTCATTACCCTTTCAAAAAGTCTTCTGTACTCCCTTCCGGAAGCTTTTTTTATAGGAGAAGAATAAGGTTTTAAATCATTTTTTCTCATAAAGGCTCTGTAAAGCTCATATACATAGATCATAACCGCCTGAGAAATATTCAAAGAGGGATAATCCACAACAGTAGGGATTTCACTGGCATAATCGCATTTCACAACCTCATCATTTGTAAGCCCTGTTTTCTCAGTCCCAAAGATAATACCGATTTTATTCACCTCTTTTTTCACAAGTATTAGTTCTGAAATTTCTTCTGGGGGCATAAATCTTTCTCTCCATTTTCCCTTCCTTCTCGTTGTAGCAATCGTAATATCCACCAAAGAAATCGCTTCGTCAAAAGATGAAACTATCTTCGCTTTTTCTATAATATCATATGACATATATGCTAACTTTTTTGCCTCTTCGGATTCAAGGTCAGGCGGATTTATAAGAACCATATTTTCCAAGCCCATGTTTTTCATAGCTCTTGCAGCTGAGCCGATATTGCCCGGATTTTCTATGGAATGCAAAATTATATAAACATTTGAAAAATCGGGTTTCATTTTTTTACTCCAGGGTCAGCTAAATTTTTAAACTTAATAAATTTACTCTTTTCAAGCTGAATGAAAAAAAGTTTTAATCTATCCAACAACTTTTCTTCCTCTCCGAATTTCTCTTTCAAAGCACTTACTATAGCTTCCATATTTTTTTCTCCATCCACAAGTTTCCATATATAACTTCCCTTTTCATCAAGATGTATTCTAAAATACTGTGACTTATTAAAAAAATTGATTATTGCTTTTATTATAGGGTTCTTTGTCTTTTCTAAAATAAGTGTAATCTTCCCATTTTCTTCCTCTTCAAAATCAATGTTTCTTTCAGGAATAAGTTTTAAAAAATTTATGTTTTTCCTATCTTTTTTTCTCATTTACTCAATATTCATTATCTGTTCTCTTATACTTTCTATAAGCTCCTTTCCCTCAACAACAAGCCTTGATATCTCTTTATCCTGAGATTTTGAACCGATTGTATTTATCTCTCTCAAACACTCCTGCATTAAAAATCCAATCTTTCTTCCTACAGGTTCCGGGTATTCTTTTTCCAACAACTCTTTAAGATAGCTTAAGTGAGCATCCAACCTTTCAACCTCTTCATTGATATTTGCCTTGTCAAGATAATAAACCAACTCTTCATAAAACTTCTCTTCGGAAAAATCCTTTAATTTGTAAAATTCTTTTAATCTTTCCTCAAATTTTTTCTTAATTCTTTCGGGCTGAACAGAGATCAATTCTCTTATCTTAGAAACCTTTTTTTTAAGTTCTATCATATATTGAGTTAAGGGTTTTCTTAGCTTTTCCCCCTCTCTTTCTCTTTCCTTCACTATTGATTTAAGGCTTTCCTCAAAGGTTGAATATATAAATTCTTTTTCTCTATCATTAAAAGGAGAATCAACATAATTAATATTAAAAACTCCGGGCAATTTCAACAATGAATCCATATTTATAATAATATTTTCTTTTTTATTTATATTGGGTTCAAGGGAATAAAGAATCTTCTGCAAAAGGGATGAATTAAGCTGAATTAAAAATTTTGAAGGATCAAAAAGCTCAAAATCCATCATTATATCTATCTTCCCTCTTTTTATGTGATTCTCAACAATTTTTTTCAGCTCGGATTCTATACCCAACCACGTGACATTGCCTCTGAAATTTATTTCCAAAAATCTGTGATTCAAAGATCTAATGGATAAAAAATAGGTAAATGTATCAAACTGATATGTCTTTGAAAAATGTCCTGTCATACTTCTTATCATAGTTCTATCCTCTCCGGAAATTGTAGTGAATAAAGATGAGCATAAAGGCTTTTCTTTGAGAGGAGCTCTTTGTGAGAACCAATCTCCACAATCTCCCCTTTACTCAATACAACTATTCTATCAGCATTTATAATTGTTGATAATCTATGGGCAACTATAAGAGTAGTTCTATCTTTCATTAAATTTTCCAGAGCTTTCTGAATAATAGCTTCAGACTCTGAATCAAGTGAGGAGGTGGCTTCATCAAGTATTATAATCGGGGGATTTTTTAGAAAAACCCTTGCAATTGAGAGTCTCTGTCTTTCTCCGTTGGATAAAAATTGCCCCCTTTCACCAACAACAGTATTGTATTTTTTAGGTAATTCCTCAATAAAATTATGTGCCCTTGCGGATTTTGCAGCCATAATCACCTGCTCCATATCAAAATTCTCCCCGCAAGTAATATTATTATAAATCGTATCATTAAAAAGAACTATATCCTGTGTGACCATACCTATATTGTTTCTTAAAGATACTATATCAAACTCTCTTATATCTTCCCCATCAATCAAAACTTTTCCTTCAGTGGGATCAAAGAATCTTGGAATCAAGTTTACCAACGTGGTTTTCCCCGAACCGCTTAAACCCACGATTGCAACCTTTTCTCCCGGATTTATTTTTAAATTTATATCTTTTAAAACAAAACCATTCCCCTCATCATATTTGAAATTTACATTTTTATATTCTATATTACCGGATACTCTCTCCAACTTCTTTTTACCGGAAAATTTTTCTATCTCATTCTTCTCTTTCAAGACCGCCTCTATCCTTTCAAGACCTGCTATTCCCTGTTGCAAAGATGTATTTGCTCTGCTCAGTTTTTTTATCGGAGGATACATTAAAAAGAGGGCTGTAAAAAAAGACATAAACTGCCCGGGTGTTATATCTCCCGAATGGATTTTTGCAGTTCCCACAGCAAGAATTATTGCAGCCACAACCCCTCCGAAAAACTCCATAAAAGGGGATGAAGTAGCTCTTATCAGAACATATCTTAAGTTTGCTTTCAGATTTTCTTCTGAAGTTTTTAAAAATTTCCTCTTTTCAAATTCCTCCATATTATATGTTTTTATGATTCTAATTCCATGAATAAGTTCAAATAAAAATGATGAGATATCTCCTGTAAGAGCCTGAATCTTGTGCCCCTCCTTTTTTGCAATAGCGGCAAAAAATTTCACAGGAATGATTGTAACAGGAATAATAATAAATGTTATAAGAGCAAGATGCCAATCCTGATAAAAAATCACAAACAGTAAACCCAAAAGAGTGAAGGATTCAACAATCAGCTCTGAAACTGTAGTTGTTACAGCATTTTGCACCTTATCTATATCATTGGTTATATTGGAGATTATATCTCCTGTTCTTGCTTTTGAAAAAAACCTTATTGATTGCCTCAAAAGGTGAAGATAAAGTCTGTCCCTTAACTCCTTTACAACATTCAACCCTATACTATTCATCTGATAATTCGCAAGAAAACTAAAGAAAGCCTTACCTAAAAAAATAAGGGCAAGTGCCACAGGCAAAAACTTAACAATATATTCAAGACTACCTGATTTTAAAAGATCCTCCACAACCTTTTTTATTAGAAAAGAACCTGTTTTATTTATGGCTGAACTGTTTTTTAAAAATAGTATGTCCATTATCGGTTGAATTATAACGGATATCAACATAGTGAAAAAAGCAACCATTATCATTGAAAGAAAGGCTATAAAAACCTTTCTTTTATAGGGCTTTAATAGAGCAAATAGTTTTTTTATGTCTTTTAACAAATTTCACTCCGTAAGCTTTTTAAGGATTTCCACAGTGCTCAAAATAATCCCGACTTTAAAATTATCTGCAGAAGCGTTTAAAAAATAAGTGTTTTCAATATCCTTTACCTTTCTTAAAAAGGATAAATCTATTTTTGTATTGCCAGCAGCTTCGAGAGGAGATGTCACCCTTTTTCTTGAAAATCTGAAAAAATTCTCAGACTCAAAACTGTATTTAAAAATATCCTCCTCAATTGGTTTTAAGGTTTTAAAATGAATAAAAAATGAAAATGAGTGAAAAACAGAGGCAAAAAAGGACTCTACTCCTATGTTTTTGAAGCTTAAAAGTTCCCTTGTTTCTCCCTCAATTCTATCCTCAAGCTCTTCATCTACCGGAGCAAAGCTGAAAGCTATCTGCTCATTGAAAATTTCCTTGTTTATAGGTTGCATGTTCAATGAATTAAAGATTTGATCAACAAAATTATCTATCCCTCCCTCCTTTGAAGAGGCGGGATAGAAAATATTAACCATTACCCATTCAATCCCAAAACTCTTTTTTATTGGATTAAGTATCTTGTAAAGAATAAATGAGGATGGTTCAGGTAATTTGATTATTTTTGATGAAATAAGTGCCTCCTTTTCCTCTCCTTTATACAAAAGAGTATAAGTTTTCAATGAATTGGCAATATCAATTACAACTCCCGAATTATAAAGTTTTACAATATCATCATTTTGAGGCAAATTAGAAGCTAATATCAAAATATTATCCTCTTTAAGATCCTCAATTTCAGGATATTTTACAACAATACTCTCTTCCCTGAAATCTCCCAAAATTGAGTATTCATCTTTTGCATTCAAATCATAAAAATGAAATATCAGCTCATTAAAAATATCTTCCTCTTCAATAAAAGATTTTAATTCTTTCGCAAGTTCTGATGTATAACCTAAAATACCTACCTTAATTTTCTTCTGCTTTATACTCATATTGAGTTACTTTTTTCCTTTTAAAAATTAACCTGGATAAATTATACCCCAGATAAAGATATAAAACAGCTGCTATAGTGTAGCCTGTATAATAAACAAGGCCTAAAATTACAATAGATGAAAACAAAAGGGGTAAGAAACTCTTTGTCTTCATCCCTATATCCTTAAAACTTCTGAATTTTATTTTTGATATCATAAAATAAGCGAACAAAATAACCCAAGCACCCAAAAACAGAGTAAAAGGTTTTGATTTTATAGGTTCCGGATGCATCAAAACAAAAGAATATAGTGCAGCTGCCGCCATTGGAATGGGAAGTCCTGCGTAGGTATTAATACTCTCCGGATTTTGAAGATGGATAACATTAAATCTTGCCAATCTAATTATACCTCCAAGAACAAAGATAGAAGCAATAATTATAGAAAATGGTTCCAATCCCTTTAATCCCCATGAATAAATCAAAAGAGCCGGGGCTACACCGAATGATATTGTATCTGCAAGAGAATCCAGTTCTGTTCCAAACTCAGATGCTACCTTTAAAGCTCTTGCAACTCTGCCGTCAAAAAAATCAAAAAGTGCAGCAAAAAATATAAAGAGTGCAGCAAAATAATATTTTTCCTTTAATGTATATACAATACTTAAAAATCCGAAAACAGCATTTCCAGCTGTAACAAGAGAAGGTAAAAAATAAAATTCTATCTTTATCTTTCTTCTCTTTTTGGTTTTCTTTTTTCTCATTTAAATAAACCTCCCGATTTTTGTAATACCGCCTTTTACTTTGTCCCCCTCTTTAACATAGAGCTCAAAATTTTCAGGGATATAGATATCGGTTCTTGAGCCAAACATTACAATACCCAAAAGTTCTCCGGCCTTAACCTCATCATTCTCCTTTTTCCACGGCTTAATCCTTCTTGCAGCAACTCCGGCAATAACATCAAACTCAGCCCTGTTCTCCCCTTCTATCACCATCTTAACTCTTTCATTTTCAGTAGAAGCTTCAAGCTTGTACGCAGGATGAAATTTCCCCTTAACAAGCTTTACTGTTACAAGTTTTCCCGAAACAGGAGCTCTGAACACATGTACATTATAGAGAGCCAAAAATATACTTAATCTTCTTCCCTTTTCTGTTTTCACTATCTCAATAACTCTGCCATAAGCAGGAGACAAAAATTACCCTTTTTCAAGTACAGGAATCTTACGAGGGGGATTTCTGAAAAAAAACATAAATGCTAATGTCAAAATCAAGAAAAATGTAAAAGGGATATAAAGTCTAAAATACCAGAAAAGCCCAGCAAAAAA
>JALXDT010000149.1 GCA_027070475.1 Candidatus Aminicenantota bacterium
AAAAAAAGTGTAATAAAAAAAAAGGGCTATTTTTAAATCGCCTTTTTTTTATTTATACTGATAATAATCCCATTAACTCTTGAACTCTCTTATCCTCAGGGTTAAGATGAAGAGCTTTCTTTAAAGTGGATTTTGCTTCTTTCAATTGGTGATTCATATAGTAAGAGTAAGCAAGGTGATAAAATAATGTGGCATGATTGGGATCTATTCTTTCCATCCTTTTAAAATAATCTATTGCCTCTTTGTATCTTCCGATTGCATTTAGAGAAATTCCGATATGATAGTTTGCTATGGCAGATTCAGGATTCTTATCCAGCAATGTTTTAAAAAATTCAATTGATTTTTCATACTTACCTGCATGGTAATATACAATTCCTAACCAGTAATAAGCCATAGTAAATTCTTCATTAAGCTCAATTGTCTTTTCGAAACATTCAATTGATTCTTCGAGCATCCCGGATCTATAGTAAGCAAGAGCAAGGGAATAGTGAGCATCAGGATATTCACTGTTTAATTCAAGAGATTTTCTAAAATGATAGATAGCTTTGTTTAGAGCTCCAATTAGATAGTAGGTATCACCAATATTTTTGTGAATAAATTCATTCTTTTGATATTGAAGAGCTTTTTCGCAATAAGCAATAGAATCTTTTAGTTTACCTTTAGCTTTGAGATCTCTTGATTTTCTAATATAATACTCTGCTTTATTCTCAATAAGGGGGTAACCACAGTACGGACAGAATTTCCAGTTTGGATTTACTGTATTACCGCAGTTTGGACAGGTGTTGTCAGGCATAATTACCTCCTTTAATTTATTCCATATTTTTTACTATTTCATAGGCAAATTCTGATGTTTTTATGGGTGTTACATTATCCATTTGCCTTGCAAGGTCATATGTAACCTTATTTTGCTGAATTGTTTTTTCCATTGCTTTTACTATTAAATCGGCTGCTTCTTTCCAGCCCATATATTCAAGCATCATTACTCCTGATAAAATCAGGGAGCCGGGGTTTACCTTATCAAGTCCTGCATATTTTGGGGCTGTTCCATGGGTTGCCTCAAAAAGAGCAGTGAAATCAGCAATATTAGCTCCCGGAGCCATCCCCAATCCACCGACCTGTGCTGCAGCAGCATCTGATATATAATCTCCATTTAAGTTTGGAAGAGCTAAGATGTCATACTCAGAAGATCTTGTAAGAATTTGCTGTAGCATATTATCAGCTATTCTGTCATTAATGATTATTTTATCCTCTGGAGCTTCTCCACTTAATTCTGACTCAAAGATCACTTTATCGCCAAACTCTTCTTTAGCTACTTCATAACCCCATTCTTTGAAGGCTCCCTCTGTAAATTTCATTATATTCCCTTTATGAACAATTGTAACCTTCTTCCTGTTGTTGTCAATTGCATATTGAATGGCTTTTTTTACCAATCTTTTTGTTGCGAATTCACTTATTGGTTTTATGCCTATGCCAGAATCTTCCCTGATGTTCACATTAAATTCATCCTTAAGAAACTTAATGATTTTTTTAGCTTCTTCTGAATCTTTTTTCCACTCTATTCCAGCATAAACATCCTCTGTGTTTTCCCTGAATATAACAACATCAAGATTTTCAGGTTTTTTTACAGGGGCAGGAACTCCCTTAATCCATTTAACAGGTCTTACACAGGCATAAAGGTCAAGCTTTTGTCTTAATGCAACATTAAGGCTTCTAAAACCTCCTCCTACAGGGGTTGTTAAAGGTCCTTTGATTGCAACAACATGTTCTTCTATTGCATCAAGTGTTTCCTGAGGGAGGTACTCCCCTTTAAGTTTATTTGCTTTTTCACCAGCATAAATCTCTTTCCATTCAATTTTCTTTTTGCCATTATAAGCCTTTTCTACAGCACCGTCAAGAACTATTTTCATTGCTCTGGTTATGTCCGGCCCTATTCCATCACCTTCGATAAAAGGAATGATCGGATTGTCAGGGACATTTAATTTATTGTTTTCGACTCTTATTTTCTCACCCATAAGCTTTCCTCCTAAATTTTGTAATCGCCGTATTTGCTTATGTAGTTTTCAATTCCGCCTTCATTGATAACATCTAACATAAACTTTGGCATAGGTACAAATTTGTATTCTTTTCCCTTAGTGGTGTTTTTTACAATTCCGTTTGCAAGATCTATTTCTAAAACATCTCCTTCATCAATTTCATCGGCTTCTTTTATTTCTATCAATGGCAGACCGATATTCACAGCATTTCTATAGAAAATTCTTGCAAAGGATTTTGCAATGATTGCAGCTACTCCGGCTAACTTTATAATTCTTGGAGCGTGTTCTCTTGAGGAACCAAGTCCGAAGTTCCTTCCTGCAACTATTATATCTCCTTTCTCAACTTTTGATGCAAAATCCTCCCGCGCATCTTCAAGAACATGTTTTGCAAGTTCAGGAAGATTGGTTCTTAAATGAAAGTATCTTCCCGGTGCTATATGGTCTGTTGAGATATCATCTCCAAATTTCCATACTTTTCCCTTTAGTATCATTTTAACCTCCTTATTGTAAATAATCTCTGGGGTCAGTGATTTCCCCTGTTATAGCTGATGCAGCTGCGGTAGCAGGAGAAGCAAGATAAATTTCTCCCTTGGGATTACCCATTCTTCCTAAAAAGTTTCTGTTTTGAGTTGAGAGAACTTTTTCATTATCTCCCAAAACACCTTCGTGGACACCTACGCAAGGACCGCATCCCGGTGCCATAATTGCGGCTCCTGCATCAATGAAAATATCAAACAATCCTTCATCAAGAGCCTTTTTATAAACTGTTCTTGAAGCGGGTACTATTATTAATCTAATATCTGGATGTTTTCTTCTTCCTTTTAAAATGGAGGCAGCAATCCTTAAATCTTCAATTCTTCCATTTGTACATGTTCCGATAAAAACCTGATCTATTTTTACTCCCTTTGCTTCACTAATCTTTCTTGTATTATCCACTGTATGAGGGAAAGAGACCACAGGTTCAAGGTTTGAAACATCTATTGTAAAAACTTTTTCATATTTAGCGTCTGGATCAGCCTTTATCTCCTTAAAATCTTCTTCTCTTCCATTTTCTTTTAAATATGCTTTTGTTATTTCGTCAGTTGGAATAAGACCAGCTTTTGCTCCTGCCTCAACAGCCATATTTGAAATTGTTAACCTTGCTTCCTGAGATAATTGCTCAAGAACTTCGCCGGTAAATTCCATTGCTTTATAAGTGGCTCCGTCTGCTCCAATAGTTCCTATTATGTGTAATATTATGTCCTTTGAATAAACTCCTTCTGGTAATTTACCTTTTAATTCAAAAAGAAATGTTTCAGGTACTTTTAACCATACTTTTCCAAGACCAAAAGCTAAAGCTAAGTCTGTTGATCCCATTCCTGTTGAGAAGGCACCTAAACCACCACCTGTACAGGTATGTGAATCTGCACCAACAAGGAGATCACCCGGTTTTACATATTTTTCAGCCATAATCTGGTGGGAAACTCCTTCACCAACATCTGATACTATTGCTCTCGTCCTTTTAGCAAAATTTCTTAGGATATTGTGAGCATTAGAAAGTTCTTTTCTTGGACTTGGTGCTGCGTGGTCTATAAATAAAATGGCTTTGTCAGGTTTAACATCCTTAAACCCAAACTTATCAAAAACCTCCACTGTTAAGGGGCCTGTTCCATCCTGAACCAGTGCGAGGTCAACTTTTGCAACTATAATTTCTCCCGGAATTACATCCTTTCCGGCTTTTTCAGAGAGAATTTTTTCAGCTATTGTTTTTCCCATTTTTCCTCCTGCAAAAAATTATTTTATTATTAATTATTATTCTCTTTCTTCAATTGGTGTGTATTCAAGGTCAATAGGACCATTGTATATAGCTCTTGGTCTATAAATTCTGTTTGATTCAAGATATTCAACAATATGTGCTGACCAGCCAATAGACCTTGCCATTGCAAAAACCGGTGTGAATATATCCCTCGGAATACCGAGATGAGTATAGACGAGCCCTGAGTAAAAATCCACATTGGGATAAATTCCCTTTTTCCCTACTTTTTCAATCATAATTTTCTCAATCTCTTCACCCATTTTAAAATGCATCAAATCACCTTTCATTTCACAAAGTTTGTAAGCCCAATCTTTTAAGATTTTTGCTCTTGGGTCATAGGCTTTGTAAACTCTATGTCCGAATCCCATTATTTTTCTTTTTTCCGAGAGCGCATTTTCTATAAAATTTCTTACATTATCAAGAGAACCTATTTCATCTAACATATGCATAACTCTTTCATTGGCACCACCATGAAGAGGTCCCTTCAATGTTCCTATGGCTGATGTGATTGCTGAATATATATCGGAAAGTGATGATGCGGTAACCATACCTGAAAATGTAGAAGCATTCATACCATGCTCAGCATGTAAAATTAATGCAATGTCCAATACTTTAGAACTTAATTCATCTGGCTTTTCTCCTGTCATCATATAGAGAAAATTTTCAGCATGATTTAAATTTGGATCCGGGTCAATTATTTCTTTTCCCTCTCTTAATCTGTGAAAAGCAGCAATCATTGTGGGAAGTTTTGCAGTAACCCTTATTGCTTTTTGATATTTTGCTTCAAGGGTGTGCTCTTTTTTATCAGGACAAAAAACTCCCATAAGAGAAACCATTGATCTTATTACATCCATTGGATGGGCATCCATTAAAAATCTCTTCATTACATCAATCATTCCCGGATGCAATCCAGCATTCTCCTTTAATTGTTGTTTGAATTCTTCATACTCTTTTTTATTTGGAAGTTTACCTTTTAGAAGCAGGTATGCGGTTTCTTCATAGTTAGAATATTTTGCCAATACTTCAATTGGATATCCCCTGTATATAAGATGGCCTTCTTCTCCATCGATACAGGAAATAGCGCTTATTGCAGCAATTACTCCTTCCAAACCTCTTGAATATTTTTGTTCACCGGCTGTTAGACAACCCATTTTTATACCTCCTACTATTATTTATTAAATTATTAATTTTTATTCTATGTCTCCGAAAAATTGCTTTTCAGCTTCTTTTACTGTTGTGGGAGCATATCCTTTTTCATAGAGTATTTTTCTGAGTTTTATTATCATCTTGGCAGTATCAATATTTAAAGGACATCTTACTCTACACCTATCACAGATTGCACAGCTATAAACAGAAGGTGCTCCCTCTTTAAATCCTTTTGCTATGAAGGCATCCCATAGTGCTCCTATACCACCTGGATAGCTTTTGCCAAAATGTCCTGCTGTAACCCAGAATACAGGGCATTCATACATACATGCTCCGCATTTCATACAATAAAGAATTTCCTTGAAATCTTTATTCTTTGATAATTCTATTCTTCCATTATCAAGAAGAACAAGGTGAAACTCTTTTGGCCCATGGGCTCCGTAAGTTGTAACTTTCTCAATATCTCCTGTTTTTGAAGGGCCTGAAATCATATGAACATATGAAGGTACCTGATAGTTTGCAAATCTCCATGTTGTTTTTACCATATGGAAAGCATCATCAAGTGTTGGCACTATCTTTTCAACACCCACAAGAGCTATGAATTTTTCAGGTAAAGAGGCTGTTAATTTAATGTTTCCCTCGTTTTCAATTATGAACAAAGTACCTGTTTCCGCTGCTATGGAATTTGCTCCTGCAATTCCAATATCAGCATTGGTGAATTTTTCTCTTAAAAATCTTCTAACTGCTGCAACACTTGTTTCAATTTTATCCTCAGGAAGATTCTCTCCTGTGATCTTGGATATTAATTTTGCAGCTTCTTCTCTTGTTAAATCTACGGAAGGAGCGAGCATATGCATTGGTCTTCCCTCTCTTATCTGAACGAGAAATTCTCCTAAATCTGTTTCCCAGACTTCGTGTCCCTCTTTTTGGAGGTATTGTCTTAGTTCTGTTTCTTCTGTGGTTAAGCTTTTCCCTTTTACAATGATTTTTTTAGGTTTTCCAACGATTCTTGAGATAATCTCATTAGCTTCTTTTGCATCCTTTGCAAGATAAAAATGACCGTGGTTTCTTTCTACTGCTTCCTTTGTTTTTTCAATTAACTCTTCAAGATGATCTATTGCATACTCTTTGATTTTTCTTGCCTTTTCCTTGTATTCAACAGATTCAGGGAAAGTTTCAAGGGCCTTTTTAAGGTTTTTCCTATAAGCTTCCCTTGCTCTTCTTATAGCTGTTCTTAAAGTTTCATTTTCGGCTCCATCAGCAATTATTTCACTCATATATTCATTATGTATTTGTTTTATATCTTTTTCTTTATTTTCCATTTTTTCCTCCTTATTTCCAAACCTTTTCAAGTAATTGTGTAAAGTATAATGGTTTTATTGTATTAATTTCAGCTATTTCAAGCCCCTGTCTAATACCGAAATGGCCATTGGCACAGGTTGAACCTGCGTATTCAGGTTTTCTCGGGACAAGAATATCAAGTACATAATTTTCTTTTACATAATCTCCTAAATCAGGTTGTGTGAAATTAAGCCATGACCCTGGGCAAGAATTAAATTCAGCAGGATCAAACCCCTCAATTTCTGCAGTTGGGTAATCCTCTTCCATTACCTCTAATTCTGGGATTAATTTTAGAATTTCTCTTATAGCGCTGAATCTTTTTAATTTTCTTCCCAGAGTGCATCCATGCTGGATAAAGTATGAGTGGGGGAATGGGGCAAAATCAGGTTTTTTCTTTGAAAATTGTTCTGCGAAAAATTCACTTACATGAATATAAGGGACTGAAAGTTTAAGTCCATAGTTATTTGGAAGATCTCTTGTCCATTTTGCAACACCTGCAGCATAAGCTGATACGATGACATCAGGTTTTATCTCCTCTACTTTTTCTTTAAAACTTTTAAAAATTGGTAATATTTTTTCAGATATACCGAGATTAATTGATGCTTCTCCGCACATAACTTCTCCGTCAATGAAACTAAGTTCCACATCAAGTTTTTTCAAAGTGTTTAATATGCTATCCAAAACATCAATTTGATTGGTATGCTTTAAATTGATGACACCCGATAAAAGAACTTTCATCTTTTCCTCCGATATTTACTAAAATTTCTTGTGCCTTATTTCTAAAACAAATTATACAAGATTTCTTACATTTTATCAATTAAAAAACTACTTTTTTTTTAGGAAAAAACTCTTTTAATTTACTTTTGTTTTGCGCATATGAGAAGAGGTTATTTATTTTTTATTGAGTTTTATTGAGTAGAAACAGAGACAATGGTGTTGATATATTTACCTAATCAAACATTTTAATATTCAACCTTTAGAATAAGAGATAAAAAGGATATAAAATGCTAACCTTTTGTTGTTTTTCATCGTATAATAAATACTAATATTATAAGGAGGTCTTTATGAAAAAAATTGTTTTTTATTTTAATCTATTTTTATTTGTAATTTTTACGGCTTTTTCATTTTCAGCTCAGAAGAATGCGGATAAAGATGAGCTTTTAATGAAAAGTGTTAACCATAATCCTACAAAGGCTGAATATAGGTTAAAAACATTTGAAATTCACAATAAGATGAAAGAGGACTCAATTTTCAAAGCACTTAAATGGAAACTGATAGGTCCATTTGAAATTAGCGGGAGAGTTACGGATATTGCGGTTCCAAAGGATAAACCTTATGTTTACTATGTTGCTGCTGCTTCGGGAGGAGTTTGGAAGACAGAAAACAATGGGATTACATGGACTCCGATATTTGATCACGCTCCCTCAATCAGTATAGGAGATATAGCTATTGCTCCTTCAAATTCAAATATAATTTATCTGGGAGCTGGGGAAAACAATAGTTCAAGAAGTTCTTACTCGGGAACAGGCATTTACAGAAGCGATGATGGTGGAAAAACATGGAAACACCTCGGACTTTCAGATACACATCATATAGGTAGAATTGTTGTTGATCCCAAAAATCCTGATATAGTTTATGTGGCTGCCATAGGGCATCTTTATACCTACAATAAAGAAAGAGGTGTTTATAAGAGCATTGACGGCGGAAAAACCTGGAAAAAGGTTTTGTATGTGAATAATAAAACCGGAGCTATTGATCTTGTAATGAATCCTAAAAACCCTAAAATTCTCTATGCTGCAATGTGGGAAAGAGACAGAAGAGCATGGAATTTTGTTGAGAGCGGAGAGGGTAGCGGAATTTATAGGTCCGTTGATGGTGGAGAACACTGGGAAAAACTAACAAAAGGTTTGCCTTCAGGTAAAATTGTTGGGAGAATAGGGCTTGATATTTATCAATCCAATCCGAAAATAATTTATGCTGTAATTGATAATCAACAGAAAATCCCGATTAAAAAATCCAAGAAAGAAGGTAAATTAAATTCAATAAAAGTAAGAAATATGAGCACAAAAGAATTTATCTCTCTTGGAAAGAAAAAAATAAATGAATTCCTGAGATCCTATCATATTCCTAAGGAATATACTGCTGATAAAGTTATTAAACTTTTGAAATCCGGGAAAATAACAACAAAAGATCTTGCTGATTTTGTAATGGATGCCGATAAGGCTTTATATGAAACAAATATAAAAGCGACAGAGGTTTACAGAAGTGAGGATGGCGGAGATACCTGGAAAAAGGTTAGCAAGGGAAGGATAAGAGGGATGACAGTTACTTACGGGTACTATTTCGGTCAGATAAGGGTTAATCCTAAGAATTACAAGGAGGTTTACATAATGGGAGTTCCCATTATGAAATCCGTTGACGGTGGAAGAACATGGAAAAATACAGGTGGAAAAGGAGTTCACGGAGATTTTCATGCTATGTGGATTGATCCCAACTATACGGATCACATAATTGTAGGGAATGATGGTGGTGTGAATATTTCCTATGATGGTGGTAAAAACTGGATAAAAATTAGAACATTGCCGATTTCTCAGTTTTATTCAATCAACTATGATTTGAAAAAGCCTTACAATGTTTATGGGGGGTTGCAGGACAATGGAGTTGTTATGGGCTCCAGTGTAAATACAATTAATAATTATAAAAAGTGGGAGATGATCTACGGAGGAGACGGAGGTTATGTTGAAATAGATCACAATGATGAAAACACAGTTTATACTGAGTTTCAGTTTGGTAATATTTCAAGATTAGATCTTGCAAAGAAAAAATCAAAAATGATAAAGCCCCATTCAAAAATCGGTGAACCCAAGCTCAGATTTAATTGGATAACTCCATTTCTTATTTCCCACTATAACTCTCAAATCCTGTACCTGGGAGCAAACAAGGTTTTTAAATCTTATAACAGAGGGGATAAATGGTTTGCCATAAGTCCTGATTTAACAACAAACCAGAAACCTCAAGGTGATGTGCCTTACAGCACGATAACCACAATCTCAGAATCCCCCATAAAACCGGGATTGCTTTATGTGGGAACTGATGATGGATTGGTATGGGTCACAAAAAATGATGGTGCAACCTGGGATAAAATTATAAATGGTTTGCCTGAAAGAAAATGGGTTTCAAGAGTCATTGCCTCAAAATTTAAAATAGGCAGAGTTTATGTTGCTTTAAATGGCTACAGGGATGATGATTTTACCGCTTATCTTTATGCATCGGAGGATTTCGGAAAAACCTATAAATCCATAAAATCCAATCTACCCGATGAACCTGTCAATGTAATAAGAGAGGACCCTTTTAATGAAAATATTCTCTATGTAGGAACCGATGAGGGTGTCTATGTTAGTTTAAACAGAGGTGAGAGCTGGTATTCCTTGAACACAAATCTGCCTGATGTAGCTGTCCACGATATAAGGATCCAGCCTGTGGCAAAGGATTTGATTATCGGAACTCACGGAAGATCAGCTTATATTCTTGATGTTGAGCCGATTGAAAACTTAACGCCTGAAATAGTTAAAAAAGAGTTTTATCTATTCCCATTGGAAAAAGCAATGGTATCCTATTATGAAGATTATGATTTTTACTATCTTTATAAAAATCCGCCTATCTATTATTATGCTTCAAAACCCGGTAAATTGGAAATATCTGTTTTTAACACCGAAGGAAAAGTGCTCGGAAAGAAAAAAATAAAAGCTGAGAAGGGGATAAATGTAACAAAACTCAATCTAAAGAGACTTTTAAAGGGTAAAATCAAACCTCAAACATTGAGATTAGAGTTTAAATTCAGAGGTAAAAAATACAGAGGAGAATTTAAAATAACCAAAGCCCCCCTAAAGTTTAATCCTTTTGAAAGAGAAGAGACACTGGAAAGAGATTAGTGCCTATAAAAAAAAGAGGTGAGCTCTCAAGCTCACCTCTTTTTTTGTTAATAAATATTCCTATTTGAAGCAAATCAATTTTTGCATTTATCTATAAAGTAGTCTGCCCCTTTTTCAACCATTTTTTTATAAAGGTCAACATCAACATCAGGAATGCCTAAATGATATATCTCGGTTAATTTGTTTTCAAATGATTTCATTTTTTCTTTTGTTTTATCAAAAGTCTTTTCAAGATCGGAAACACCCGGGCTATATATCTTTTTTAACAAAATTTTAAGATTTTTATATCTAAAATTATAAAAGAAAAAATTTTCTCTTATATTTTGGAAAAGTTATAAAAATTTAAGCGAAGATTTATCAAAAACAATACCCTCATATTGATTCACTCCTCCGATTATGTAGGGAAGAGTAACTACTTTTAATGAGTGATTTTTTTTGTTAATATAAAAAACTTACAAATCAAAAGGAGGGAAAAATGCCTGATGAATTTACAGAGACAGAAGTAATAGGACTTGGGAAAAACATAGGCTCAAGTATAAAGGGAGTTTTTATAGGTATTATTCTTTTTATTGCTGGAGTTATTATTCTCTGGGTAAATGAGGGAAGAGTTAATGTGGGAAAGGTTTCGGAAAAACTGAGTGTTCCGGTAAATGCTGAAAAAATTGATGTATCCTACAATGGTAAATTTGTATCAGCTACAGGGACTTTTAAAAGCGAAGGAGAAATCGGAGATCCTGAATACATTAATCCAGGCCCCTATGCAGTTCTTCACAGGAAAGTTGAAATGTATGTATGGGTTGAGCACAAGAGTACAAAGACAAAAAAGAAGGTTGGTGGTAAAACAGAGAGAGTAACAACTTACAGATATACCAGAGAGTGGAGATCTTCTCCGCCGGATTCTTCATCTTTCAGGCATCCTGAGGGACACGAAAACCCTCAGCTAACTATAAAGCCCGCATCTTTTTATGCTCACTCTGCAAAAATAGGAGCTTATACAATTGATTTAAAATCCGTAAGGCTGCCTTCCCCTCAAACAATTTCAGTTACGGAAGATATGCTTATTGAAGGAGCGGAAGGATATATTGAGGGAGGTTATATTTTTAATGGAGAGGGGACATTGAATAAGCCTGTTGTAGGAGATATAAGAATATCATATTCAGCCATACCAAACACCTTTTCCCCTGCGACAGTTTTCGGTAAAGTGGAAGGTTCAAGTATAGTTCCTTATCTTTACAAAGGAAAGAAAAAGATTTATAGATTATTCAGAGGCTCAAGGGATGAAGCTATTGCCAAAATGAAAACAGAGCATAAAATTATTACCTGGATTTTAAGATTGGTAGGCTTCTTTTTAATCTGGATAGGTTTAAGTGCACTCTTTGGTCCTATTTTTGCCCTTTTAGATATTCTGCCATTCTTAGGTAATATTACAAGAACGGTTGTAAATATAATCACCTTTATTGTTGCTCTAATTTTAAGTATTATTATAATTCTTGTCTCAATGATAGCCCATAATCTAATAGCACTTCTTGTTACAATTGTTGTTGTCATAGGAATATTTATCCTCTTTTTTCACAGAAAAAAGAAAAAGGCGATAAAAGCATCAGTATAGAAGAAATATTTTAAACAATAGAGGGCAATTCGCTTTTCAGCGAATTGCCCTTTTTTATTTCCGTTAAAAATCCTTTCTTGACAATTATCCGAATTTTGCCTATATTATAGAACAAAAGGTGAACAAATGCTTACTAAGAAACAAAAACATTTTTTGGATAGGTTAAAGAGTTTTATAGATAGTTACGGCTATTTCCCCTCTTTCCGTGAAATAGCCTCATACACAGGTTTAAGTTCAACAAACTCTGTGTGGAAATATATGAAAAAATTGGAGGCTGAAGGTTTTGTGAAATTTAAAGACGGAAAATACTCTCTGGTAAAAGAATCTTCCGATTTTTTCACTGTTCCTCTGGTAGGCTTTGTCCCTGCAGGTTTTCCCTTTGAAATATTTTCCGAGCTTGGAGAGGAGATAGAATTACCATACTGGTTTGTAGGTCCTAACAATAAGGATATAGTGGCCTTTAAAGTCAAAGGACTTAGTATGAAGGATGCTTACATAAATGATGGGGATATAGTAATCTTAAAGAGAACAGAGGATGTTCATTCGGGAGATACTATTATTGCCATATTGAATGATGGCTCAATAACACTTAAAAAATTAAAAATTTTAAAGAATTCCTATCTGCTCATCCCTGAGAATCCTGAATATAAGCCTATTAAGGCAAAAGAGCTTAAAATAGTCGGTAAAGTAATAGGAATTTTAAGAAAGTATGAGTAAGGTTTTGCATATTGACCTTGATGCTTTTTTTGCCTCAGTGGAGATTGCAGAGGATCCCTCTTTGAGAAGAAAAAAGGTTGTTGTTATGGGAGCTGGTAAAAGAGGGGTTGTAACATCGGCAAACTATGAAGCGAGAAAATATGGAATTAAAGCAGGGATGCCTTATAAAAGGGCTTTTTCTCTCTGTCCCTCTTGCATCTTTGTCCCCGCAAAATATGAGCTTTATGAGGAATATTCCCGCAAATTTTTTAAAATACTTGAAGAGTTCTCCCCTGATGTGGAACACTATTCCATTGATGAGGCATTTATTGATATTTCAAGGCTCAAGTTCTTGTGGGATTCGGATTTAAAACTTGCCTCCAAGATAAAAGAGAGGATAAAAAGCTCTATTTCTCTTGAATCTTCGGTCGGAATAGGAGATAAAAAGGTTTCTGCAAAGGTTGCAACAGAGCTTGCAAAACCTGGAGGTATATGTAAGATAACAGATGAAAATGAATTTTTAAAAGGGGTTATCATCTCAAAGATTCCGGGAATCGGAAGAAGACTATCCGTAAAATTTTCAATTCTTGGTTTTGAGAGGGGAGAGGATATTGAGAGAAAGGATTTTTTACTCTGGGAGAAAATAAAAACAGGTTTCGGACTTTATGTGCTCCCTTTTGAAAGAAATCAATTAAACTCTTTGCCATTTCAGTCTGTTTCAAGGGGGCAAACATTTGACAGGGATCTCAGCAATAAAGAGGAGATTCTTTCCTATATTTCTCACTTTTGTGGTGAGATCTCGGAGACTCTTGTCAGGAACAGGGTAAAGGCTTCTGTTTTTGGTATAAAGTTAAGGTATTACAGTTTTTACGAAGAATTTTACAAAACCAAAGTATTTCCTCCTGTCTCCAATTATTCGGATATTTTTAAAACTGTGAAATCTCTGTTTTTAAAAAATTATAATCCTGTAAATGGTAAACTGAGGGCTGTTACTGTGTTCGGAGAGAATATAAAGAAAGCACCATACTCTTATCTTTTTGATTCAAAACTTAACAAAAGGGAGAGTCTTTCTCCCGTCATCGTAAAAATAAAGGATAAATTCGGAGAAAACAAAATCTTTACTGCAAAAAAATTAGTTCAAAATAGATTCTTTTGAAAAGAACACTTTGCTAATTGACAAAAGATTCTCTTTTTGTTAATCTTTTTTCAACGGTTATTTTGAGTAAGTTGAAGTGTTATTTGCTATTTATTATTAAAAGAAATGAGAATTTTGTGTAACAAATTTTAAATAAGGGGGTGACAGAATGAAAGGTTTCAACACTTCTTAAATCTTTAAGGAATAAGGGTAAAGTTACTAAAAAAAATAAAATTAAAAAATTTGAAATAGGAGGTAAAAATGAAAATATTTTTATCGTTTATTAAACCATATCTTTCAATTATTGATAATGGAGTTCTTTTTAGAAAACCATTCAGCTGGTTTTATGCAACCATAGCTATTTTAAATTTACTATGGCCACTATATATTCTTTTAATTTCATTTTCGAATAGTTCTCTTATGAATAACTTTTTTCTCTTTTTTTTAGTTTGGCTTTTTATAGCTTTTGCAGGATGGGTGAGTTTTCAGATTTGGTGGAACAGGATGTTGAAAATAGAGGCTTCAAAAGAAGATGATGAATTTGTCGTAATTCCAATTTTCTCTCATTTTATTCAGACATCTGGAGAATGGTTTGGAACTTGGATTTCTATTGTAGGTTTTGGTGTCTCTCTTTTAATGGCAATTTTTTTAAGTGGAGAAAATTCAGTATCATTCTTAAAGGAAACAAATCTTTCTTTTATTGGAAGCTTTGGAATTGCAGGAATTATCATGTTTCCAGTTTTAGGATACTTTATTATTTTGTTAACTAGATTTTTAGCTGAGCAATTTAAAGCTCTTGCTGCAATAGCTAACAATACAAAGAAAGATTAAAAGATAAAATATCTTAGATTAACAAAAAAATATCTTACGAAGAGTAGGCAAGCAGGCCTACTCTTTGTTTTTATAAATCTTGTTTTTTACAATTCAGAGAGATTTTTTGTTTTATAAAAGGCTCTTTTATGATAAAATCCTTAACAATGAAAGGAACTATAAAATATTATAAAAGATTGTTAGGTTTATACTTTGAGTATATCAGAAGAAAAACTGTTTTAAAAAATTTGCCTGTTCGCTTGTGGATTGAGCTTTCCTCTGATTGTAATCTTAAATGCGTAATGTGCCCTAATAAGGATCTTCCTGATGAGCAGAGAGGTTATATGGATTTTAAAGTTTTTAAAAAGCTTGTTGATGAAGCACAGGAGTATATTTTCGATGTAAGCTTACTTCATAGAGGAGAGAGTCTTCTTCATCCAGAATTTGTAAAATTCTTACACTATGTCACAAAGTATAAATGGAGAACAAAGCTTCATACCAATGGAACTGTTCTGACAAAAGAATTATCAAAAGAGATTATAAGATCTGGTCTTGATAGAATTTCATTTTCCTTTGATGGTTATACACCGAAGACATATGAGAAGATACGTGTAGGTGCCAAATTTGATGAGGTAGTGGAAAATATAAGAAATCTTCTGATATTAAAAAAGGAGATGAACTCCAAATACCCTATAGTCGCTATAGAACTCATAGATTTCCCAAACTCCGAGATTTCGGATGTGGAAAAGCGGAAAGAATTTTTAAAAAATTTTGAGGGTTTAAACTTAGATGAACTTGTAGTTAAGAAAATCCATAATTGGGCAGGGTATGTAAGATTAAAAAACAAAAAGATAAAGTTCACTCCCTGTACCTTTCTCTGGCATGGAATAATTGTTTTATGGAATGGAAGAGCAATGCCATGTTCCCAGGATTTCTTTGAATACTATCCCCTTGAAAACATACAGGATATGTCTTTAAAAGAGATCTGGAATGGGGAAAGATTAGTCCATCTCAGAGAAAAGCATGCAAAACAGGATATTGCAGACCTTCAAACATGCAATAATTGTGATAGGGTGTGGAGAAAAACATTTATGGGGATTCCCACAGAATATCTTTTTGATCTCTTGAAAGGAAAAATGCCCTGATTTTATCTATTTAAGAGTTTTGTCCTCTCTGAAAGTCCTCTTATAAAGGTTTTGTTTCCGTGTTTTAGGAGCTTTATTTTTTCTTCACTTTCAAGTTTTTTTATTGCCTTCTCTATTTTCTCATCTGATTCTTTTACAGAATTTTTCAAAAGCTGAAGACTTATCGGATGTCTCCTTGATACTGAAATTATTAGTTCTTCCAGAGAATCATAAGCTTCCGGGTCAATAATCCCGCTGGCTGAAAAATTTATAAACTCTGCCTCCGGAATGTATTTTTCAACAATATGAAAAGCTGATATGTCGGGAGATTCAACCCAGCTGTCGGCCGGAGGTCTTACGGGAATATTTATAAAAATTCTGTCAGGTTTCAATTTTTTAAAATATTCGGAAAGAGCGGAAATTTCCTTTTCACTATCATTCAAACCCTTTACAAGCATAACCTCCGCCCAAAATTCACCTTTAACACTCTTCCTTGTCAAAAGCAAACCTTCAAGAATCTTTTCCAATTTCAAATCACGGTGGGGTCTATTAATTTTTTTAAAGGTTTCAGGAATAACAGTATCAACAGTCGGCAAAATCACATCAACATCTGAAACACTATCTCTCACCTCTTTAAGATAAAGAAGGGAGCCATTTGTGATAAGAGCCACAGGGGGTAAAAAAGTTTCCTTTATAAAATTTATCAACTCCCCCAACTTTGAATACAGCAGAGGCTCACCCTCTCCGACTATTGTTATATAATCCGGAAGATTTCTTACATTTTGAAAAAAATCCACCAACTCAGCTTCAATTTCATCCAAAGGAAAATACTCTTTTATCTCATTCTTTAAATCTGACGTTTTCCCAAGCTGACAATATACGCATGAGTAATTACAGGTTTTAAGAGGGATAGGATTTATCCCCAGTGAATTGCCCAGTCTCCTTGATGGAACAGGGCCGAATATATATTTTGGATTCATTATTCCTCCTTTACAATATAATGTTTACCGCTGACACCTTTTTCCCCCATAATCTCATTAAGAATAGGAAACAGAGTTTTCTCTGATACGGGTTTACTCATTGGATCGGGCTTTGCCCCTTTTACATATTCCGGGGAAATAAGGTTAATCTTAATATTTTTCTCTTTAATATCCCTTGATAAAGTTTCTGTTAAAATTTGAATACCGAATTTTGAAATTGCGTAGGGTAATACATTGGGAAAATAAAAATCTTTCTTTTCAAGATTATGAAATCCAATGTTTATTACACGGCCATACCCTTTTTCACTCATCAATTCAAGAGCCTTCTGAGTTGAAAAAAAGGTAAGCAAAAGATTATACTCAATAATCTCCTTCCACTCATAGTAGGTCTGATCTTTCCAATTTTTATAAATAAATGGACCGAAGTTGTTTATCAGAACATCAGGTTCTATAAAGGATATCTCTTCAATCCACTCTTCAATATTATTCATTTTAAACTCAAAATGAAATCCTTCCCCTCTGTATTTTGAGAGAATTGAATCAACACTGCTGTGGTGAGTTCCTCTATAGTGCAAAAAGAGAAAATCTCCTCTTTCTCCGTAGTATTTTACAAAAAGTTTTCCCAGAGGGGAGAGTGGGGCGGTTATTAAGACTTTTTTCATATTTCACTCATAAGAGAGCCTTTGAAGATTAACTCATTATAATATTTTGTCTGAATATTATTTTCCCAAACAGAGTCTTTTATTGAATTTTTCTTTGAGAAAATTCCGTATGTCCATAAGCCTCCCGGATAAGTCGGGGTAATTCCGGTATAAAGATAAGAATCTTTAAAAAGATCTTTCACATCTTTAAAAAATTCTGAAATAAAGTTTTTGTGAAAAAGGTAGCTTCCCAATTGAGCGGATATTACTCCGTAATCATTAATACTGTCTTTCATCAATGAATAAAATTTGCGGGTAAAAAGAACTGATGAAGGGCCAAAAGGCTCAGATGAGTCAACTATTATAACATCATATTTCTTATCAGTCTTTTTCAAAAACTCAATACCATCCTCTGTTATTATATTTGCTCTTTTATCATTAAAATAGGCTGCTATTTTAGGGAAAAATTCCTCTGATGCTTTTATCACTTCTTCGTCAATTTCCACAAGGTCAACACTCTCCACATTATGCTTTAAAACTTCCCTTAAAGTTCCTCCGTCTCCTCCACCTATGATAAGTACTTTTTTAGGATTTTCGGAAACAAAAAGGGGGGGATGTGCTATAGCTTCATGATAAAAGAACTCATCTTTTTCAGTGATCATAACAAGCCCGTCAAGAATTAAAACATTACCCCAAAACTCATTATAAAAAACCTCAATCTTCTGATACTTTGATTTTAATTCTTTTAAAATCTTATCTTTTTTAAAACTGATATAAAACCCTTTATGATGATATTCCTTAAACCAAAATTCCTCTTTCATTTTTCAGAGTGTCCAGAAAAAAGGCGAATCATCTGTGGATATTATTCCCTTTTCAAGCTCCTTTTTTAGCTCTTTTGAAAGAACAGTCATTGACTCTATTAAATCATAATCAAGATGTTTCAGATTAATTGATCTATCCGATAATCTTTCCTTTACTTTTTTTAATTCATTTTTAAAGTCCAAACCTTTTAAGGCCAAGTTGAATCCCCACATCATAGAAAAAGAGAAAAGGAAAATCTGATAGGGGATGACTTCCGGAAAAACTTTTTTAAGTGTTTTATAATTTGTTGCCATAAATTGAGCAATACCCATAAAGGCAGATCCTGATTGTGCCACAAATATTCCATAATTATTAAGCCGATTATAAATTTTATTATAAAATTCCTTGGTAAAAAGAAAAACAGAAGGCCCCTCTTCAAGGGGTTCCGTTAGATCTGAAATTATTACATCAAATTTTTCTCCACCCTTTTCTATGTATTCCTTAGCGTCCCCTATTATAAGCTCAACACGGGGATCATCATAAGCTCCCTCTGACCATTCTGGCATATACTCCTTACAATATTCCACTAATTCACCATCTATATCCACCATTACAGCTTTATCCAAATCTTTATATTTTAAAACTTCTCTGAGAGTTGCACCTTCGCCGCCGCCTATTATAAGGACTTTTTTGGGTTCAGGATGAAGAAGTAGGGCAGGGTGCACCAGTGCCTCATGATAAATATGCTCATCAATTTGAGCTGATTGGATTTTGGAGTCTAAAAACAGCGTTTTTCCTAAAAATCCAAGCTCAACAATATCTATCTTCTGGAACTTTGATTTTCCGCTAAAATATACTTTTTCTACTCTATTAAGATAGCTTACACTATCTCCAAAATCCTCTCTGTACCAGAGGCCACTATTGTCGCTTTCGTCACTCACGATTAAACCGCCTCCCTTGCTATTTCGGTTTCAGAATCGGAAAGGGTCTTTTGGTTTACAAATGTACCTCTTTTTATTTCCATTGTGGAGAAATTTTTTGAATTAAGTGATTCACTAATCACATCAATAGCTCTGTCAACATCAACAGATGGATCACAGTAAAAAAGATCCACTGCTGCATAGTTATGCTCAGGCCAGGTGTGAATGGTATAGTGAGATTCTTCAATAACAACTACCCCTGAAACTCCGTAAGGTTGGAATTGATGAAAATTTGATGTTACTACCTTTGCCCCCGATTCTTCGGCAGCCCTTAATAAAACCCTTTCAATGTACTCAACAGATCTTAAACTCTCAGAATCACAGTTGTAGAATTCTACTAAAATGTGATTCCCCAATGCTTCCCGCATGGTACACCTCCTTAATTTTAATTTCTACAAATCATCAATAAAAAATAAAGATTTCTGGTTGCACTTTAACACGGCAAACCTCCAATTTATTTGAGAACCTATATTATATCTTTTTTAAAAAAATAGTCAATATGATTTACTCAATTTCTATTGTTTCTTCGTCATTTATTCCTAATTTTTTTATTTTTAATCTAATAGTATTTCTATGAAGTTTGAGAAGTTTTGCAGCTTTAACTTTGTTGAACTTTGTTTTTTTCAGGGCTGTTTCAATCAATGTTTTTTCCATTTCATTCATAATATCCTTCAGAGATAAATTGTTCTGAATTACGAAATTAGCTATCTCTTTAAGTTTGCCCTTCAAATTGTTTTCCATTATATCTCTTAATTTTTTCTGTTTTTACAACATTTATGATTTTTCTCCCATTTTCATAAACAAAGTAAGAAAAACTGTTTTGTTTTAATGTAATTTTACCAGATGCAAAAACTACCAGTATGTAAACGATAAAAAAAGAGACAAAAA
>JALXDT010000150.1 GCA_027070475.1 Candidatus Aminicenantota bacterium
TTTTATTTTTTCTACTTCCCTTTCCTCTTCCTCTTTTAATTCCTGAATTTTTTTTCTATATTTTTCTTCAATTTTCTGTTTTTCAATATAAAACAGATGTGTTTGAACTTTATCAAGAAGTTTACTAATTTCATTTTTCATCATAATTTCCTGTTCTGCTCTTTTAGCTTTATAAATTTTTCTGATTTCTTCAATTTTCTTTTTTTGTTCTGGAGTAAGTTTATCCTTATCAATGCCACCGATTTTTTCAAGGGCAATTTCCCAGGCTGATTTTATCTTAGCCATAACAATCCTCCTAAATAAATTTTAATAGATTTCGCCCCAATAGACGATAAGATTAATATTGTCATCAAGGGTAGTAGGTTCACCATCAGGTCCGGCGCAAATGAGTGTAACAACTCTTTGAACACCTGGATTATCTTGAACCGGATTACCATTCTGGTCAGTGTTGGTATATAAATAATAATGACCCCAGGGGTCAACTTTCCATTCATTCACAGTATCTAAAATACCATCATTATCAGCATCAGTAACAATGGTTTTACCTGGTGAAATATAAGGACCTCTCCAGCCTTGCATAAGAGTTGAATTCCAGGGAGGGTCCTCTGGATTCCTCACAACTAAATCATCAGATAAAATAGAAGTAAAATTTCCATTAGCAGCAGCTGCTCGTGGAAATGCACCCCTTGCTATTTCCTCAGGTGTTGGATTCCCTGGATTTGCAGGATGAAAACCCACATCTCTTGCATAAGCAAGAATAGCTTCTTTTATATTACTCATCTCTGCCCTTGCAGATTCAATTTTCGCTTTTTCAATCTCATGCATAGTTAATGGTATTAGAATGCCTGCCAGAATTGCAATTGCTGCTATTACTACTACAACTTCCATTATGGTGAATGCCTTAATTTCTTTAAATAGTTTCATTTAATTAACCCTTTGACATAATTCTTATCATTTGATACATAGGCAGGAACATACTTAAGGCTATACTAACCACAACTGCTCCTAACAAAATAATCATTAAAGGTTCAAAAATCGCAAAAATTTTCTTAATTGTATAAGGAACTTCTTTATCGTAATGTTCACTAACTTTGGTCAATGTGGTATCTATTGTTCCTGTGCTTTCGCCTATCTGAATCATTCTAACAATAAGAGGTGGAAAATGCCCACTTTCACTCAAACAAGCAGAAAGAGGCTCTCCATCTTTTACCCTCATAATTGATTCTCTTATTACCCTGGCAAGTACTGCATTTCCTATTACTCTTTCTGCCACCCATAATGATTCCACTATATCAACTCCTGATTTTAATAAGTAAGTTGCAAAATTATGTCTTAAATCATGTAACCTGCAGCTAACTCCTGCGTTCCTTGTAGCATCAATAAACATATGAGTTACTGAACTTGGAGCCCAGTTAAATATTTTTTGATTAGATTTAGGATTGATGTTGTTATCTTCAATGTATTTTAATATAATTTTGAAAAGTTCATCTGATATAGGAATATATCTATCTTTATGGCTTTTAGTTTCTCTTACGATGATATATTTGTCATCAAGGTTAAGATCGCTCCATTTTAAGTTTAATAATTCACCTCTTCTCATTCCTGTTAATATTGCAAACTTAAGGAACAGCTTAAACTTTTCATTTTTGACATTATTAAATATCCTTTGGATTTCTTCTATTTTTAGAACTTTAATTGCTTTCTTT
>JALXDT010000151.1 GCA_027070475.1 Candidatus Aminicenantota bacterium
GTATATAAAAAAAGTTGTTCCTTTACCGCGGAGAGAGTTAACTTTTACAAAACCTCCATGGGCAGTGACAATTCTTTTTGTTATATATAGCCCTATACCACTCCCTTTAACCTTATCTTTTTCTTTTGTTGAAAAAAATGGCTCAAATATTTTTTTAAGATTTTTCTTTTCTATCCCCTCTCCATTATCTTTTACTGATACCACAACAAATTTTTTGTTTTGTACATTAAACTTTTTTGCATCACCAGAGCCAATACTTTCAACACCTATTTTGATCCAGATCTTTCCAGATTCTTTTTCTGCAAGAGCATCCCTTGCATTTGTTATTAAATTTAAAAAAACCTGAGAAAGCTGGTTGAAATTCCCTTTAACAAAGAATTCTCCTTCATCTTCCCTTATTATCTCTATATTTGAAGGTAGAGATGGGTTTACAATTAAAAGTGCATCATCAATAACTTTGTTAATTATATCTATCTCCAGAATATCACTTTTCTCTCTTGAAAAATTAAGGGTTTGAAAAACCAATTTGTGAGCTTTATTTAGAATCCCTTTTAATTTAGCAATATATTCATTCTTTTTTTCTTCAGAAGAGCTTATTTCAAGCAATTCGAAATATCCTGACATCCCGGAAAGTATATTATTCATATCATGGGCAATACCTCCAACTAAATCACCCAACAATTCCTTTTTTTGAACCTGCTCAGCTCTCTTTCTATAAAGATGTTTTTCTGTCACATCTCTCATAAGGTTTATTATTAACTTTTTCTCTTTTGATAATTCAACTTTTCTTTGTTCCAGTTGATAATAATTTCCATTAAAATCATGTAATTTTTTATCTGAATCTTCTTTATCTATTTTCCCGCTTATTAAAATGCAATGACGACAGGGTTTATTTTTCTTATAAATGATTTCATAGCATTTTTTGCCCTCTATATCTCTTCCGAATGTTTTTTCAAATCCTTTATTTTTGTACACGATTTCATAAGTGGAAGGCTCAATGATATAAAGAGGATCCTCTAATTTTTCATACACAGAGAGCAGAGAAGAGAGCTTTCTATTCCATTCTTCCTTATAATACTTCATAGTGTAATATAGATTTAGCAATTTTAAAGTTTCATCAATTTGAAGCTGTTCCTTTTCTGTATATCTGATATGCTGAGAGTGATTAACAAAGAGAATAAACTTAAGAATTTTAGACCCATAATAGATAGGAAAAGCCATTATACTCTTAATTCCCCTCTTCTTCATTAAGTTTAACATTTTCTTATCAGATGAATCTTCATTTGATAAAATAAGTCTATTTTCTATAAGAACACTTCTTAAAATCGGGAAATTAGTGAAATTAATCTTTTCTTTGAAAAGAGAATTATCTTTCAAATCTATATCTTTGGGCTTAAGCATTATCATTTTTTCCTTTTCAAAAGTTTTTCCATCTTCAGTTCTATAGAGATAAACATATTCAAAATTAAGAAGACTGGCAATATTTGATAATACCTTTGTAAAAACCCTCTGCCCTCTCGCTAGGGAAACTATTTCTGAAACAATAGCAATTAAAATTTTCTTCAAACTTAATTCTTCTTTTAAAGAAATCTCGCGGGAAATGTCTTCTATGAAGAAAATGTTTTTTTTATCTCCTGTTCTCTCCTTCACTGTGGAAAAAATGATATTTACTTTTTTCCCATTTTTTGTTAATAGGTTAAAGG
>JALXDT010000152.1 GCA_027070475.1 Candidatus Aminicenantota bacterium
TATTTATAGTGTATACAACACTTTGTTTTGTAAAACAGATATTTTATGAAAGTTATTATACCAGCGGCTGGATACGCGACTAGATTATATCCTCTTACAAAGAACCAACCGAAAGCACTTTTGGAAATTGCTGGGAAACCTATGTTAGGGCGTTGTTTAGATAAGATAGAGGAGTTGGGATTTCTTGATGAGGTTTATGTAGTTACGAATGATAAATTCACGCCACATTTTGAGAGGCGACATAAAACATATCAAGGAAGATTGGGAATAAGTATCATCAATGACAAGACAACAAACAATGAAAATAGACTTGGAGCGCTTGGAGATTTACAATTTGTTATAGACCAGAAAGATATTGATGATGATATACTAGTTATAGCCGGAGATAATCTTTTTGAGGGTGATTTACAGTGACTTTACAATATTTTTATAACGAGACAATGTTCATCTATATCTGTCTATGATTTAAAAGAGAGAAAAAAAGGTAAAATTTCACGAAGAAAGTTTATTGAAAATATTGCAATCGGAGGAGCTCTTTTTCTTTTTGAAGGAATTGGTATGGTTTCTTTATCTTTCGGCAAAGATGGAACATACTCCATGATTATAGTTGAATACAATAAATGTGCCGGCTGTAGAACCTGTGAAACTGTGTGTTCTGCTGCAAACCATAAGATAAAAATAGGAGGGGTTGATTATCCGGGACTTGGAAATCCTAATCTGTCGAATATAAGAGTCTACTCCTACAATCCTGATACTTTTGTCCCGAATGTTTGTCAATTCTGCGAAGATTCTCCCTGTGTAAATGCTTGTCCTTCTCCTATTGATAAAAAAACAGGAAAAAAGGCTCTGTCAAAGGATGAAGTCTTGGGAAATATTGTTTACAATCCCTCTGTATGTATGCACTGCGGAAACTGTGCGAGGGCTTGCAAAGAGAAAAGTGCAGGAGTTATCATTTTTGATGAGCAGGAAAGAAGGCCAACCGGAATGTGTACACTTTGCGGTGGAGATCCTCAATGTGTAAAATACTGTCCCTACGGAGCTTTGCATTTTGTTAAAGGCAAAGTTAAGAGAAAATTCTACAAAATGAAACCAGATAAAATAGCTGAAATATTAGCAAGAGAATGGTATAAAGGAAAAGGAGGGAAGGTACAATGAAAATAAAGGGATACAATGGAATTATTTTAGATGTGAATTTAACTACTGGGAAAATAAGTAAAATAGCACTTAGCGAAGAATATATTGTGAATTTTTTAGGAGGAAGGGGCCTCGGGGCTAAATTCTTATACGATGAGGTTAAAGCAGGAACTGATCCTCTTGGTGAAGAAAATATCCTTATGTTTATGGCAGGCCCTCTTTCAGGCTATCCTGTACCTTCAGCTTCAAGACTTACTGTGATTACAAAATCACCCCATACATCTCCCGTAAACAAAAAATATAAGCACTCCTCAACTCTAAGCTATTCCAGTGTTGGAGGCTTCTTTGCTCCCGAAATTAAGTTTGCAGGTTATGATGGAATAATAATAAGAGGAAAATCTCCTTTCCCTGTCTACCTTTATATAAAAAATGATAAAGTTGAAATAAGAGATGCGAGAAAATTCTGGGGAATGGGGACAAATGAATTTGATAAGAGAATAAAGGAAGAGCTTGATGATAAAAAGTTTCAGGTAATATATATAGGACCTGCGGGTGAAAATCTTGTGGAATACGCAAGTATCCTTCATACAGCTTCAAGAGCAGCGGGAAGAGGCGGAGTAGGAGCTGTCATGGGTTCAAAGAAATTGAAAGCAATTGCCATAAGGGGCACAAATCTTCCTCCTGTGGATGATATAGTTAAATACAATAAACTTCTTGAAAAGTATAGAAAGATTTTTAAAAATTCTAACAGGACTTTGAATTGGAGATTGAACGGAACAGCAGGGGCTTTAGTGTCATCAAGCAGAAGAGGCTCACAGGCTGTTAAAAATTACCGAGAAGGAACATTTAAGGATATTGATAAAATAGGAGCCGAAGCAGCTCGAAAGCAGTACTGGGTAAAAAATTATGCCTGCTATACCTGTATGTTATCTTGCAAAAAGAGTGGAGTTATAAAAGATGGCCCCTATGCAGGAATATCCCACGATGGACCAGAATATGAAACAGGTACGATGTTGGGAGCAAACCTTCTTGTATCAGATCTTGCAGGACTTTTAAAAGAGATATTTGATGCAGATGATTATGGGGTTGATGCAATTGCTATTGGCAATACCATAGGTTTTCTAATGGAAGCATATGAAAAAAAGCTGATTGACATAAAATTCCTTGATGGAATCGACTTAAAATGGGGAGATGTTGATGCAATCTTAAAGATGATGAAGAAGATCATAAATAGAGAAGGAGTTGGGATGTATGCTTCAAGAGGAGTCAAGTTTTTATCGGAAAAGATAGGTCAGGGTTCTTCAGATTTTGCAATTCATGTAAAAGGCCATGAACTTGCTGCATGGAATGTTCATGTGAATCCCTGGACAGGGATTAGTTATGCCACATCAAACAGAGGAGCATGCCATCTTAATGGAGGAAACCCTAAAAGTCAGGACAGAGGAGCTCTCCTTGATTCTCTTGGAATTTGCAGGTTTGCATTCTTTGGCTATAAGAATGATGGTTTAAGAGAGTTTGTAAATGCTATTACGGGTATTGATTATACCTCGGAAGATTTCCGAAAGGTGGGAGAAAGAATCTACAACCTTGAAAAAATGTTTAATGTAAGAGAAGGTTTTGATATTAAAGATGATGTATTACCCGAAAGGTTTTTCAAAGAACCACTATCCTATGGACCGGGAAAAGGAAAGGTTTTAACAAAGGAAAAATTTTACGGAAAAATGCTTCACAAATACTATCTGGATAGAGGCTGGGATCCTAAAACAAGTATTCCTACAAAATCTAAATTAAAGGAGTTAGGATTAGTTTAAATTAAATCTTTTGTTAAATATCTATTATTAAAAAAATCGAATAGAGAACTCTTCCGGAAACAAAAAATAAAAGAAGAACAAAAGTTATTAATTCCTTCTATATAAACAATTTAAAATTAAAGCTTTTAGTGGACTTTATCTTTTGTTTATATATATATTTCTACAAATCTTTTTTATTTATTAAGAATAAAGATAAATAAAAAAAGCCCCTCTCTGCAGAGGGGCTTTTTAGTTATATTTTCTAAATATTATTTAACTTCCACAGGAATTGTCTTTGCTTTGGCTTTTTCACTCTTTGGGATTGTAATCTCAAGAACACCATTGTCCATCTTGGCTTTTATCTTGTTGGGTTCAATATTCTGAGGTAGCTGGAAGCTTCTCTGGAAACTACCGTAAAATCTCTCGATTCTGTGGTAGTTTTCTTTCTTCACCTCATTATCCATCTTTTTCTCACCCTTTATAATCAAGACATTATCCTTAACTTCAACTGAAACATCATCCTTCTTAAATCCCGGAAGTTCTACATTGAACTTGAAATTATCCTTTGTTTCATAGATATCAGTTGCAGGCTGCCACTTTGCAAGAGGCATGGACTCTCCTTCCAACTCACTCCATAAACCTTCATCAAAGAGTCTGTTTAACCTATCTGTTAAGCTCATTAAATTTGCCAATGGACTCCATTTTGTTATTGTCATTTTCCTCACCTCCTTTTTTAAATTTTCCACTAATAATATAGTCCATTTTTAAGAAATTGTCAAGTCTTTTTGATAATAATGTTATAAAAAAACTTGAGTATATTACAATCATATTTAAAAAATACAATTTTTCAATGATATTGACTTCTTAAGGGGAAAAGAGTTAATTAATCCTTGAGAACTTTTTTACCGTGAAGTAATCTTTGAATAGCTGTGATATTCGCACCTATTGCTATTACAAGAATACCCCAAAAAAGAATTCTTTTATCTATAAATGAAAGAAGAGAAAAAACAACAAAGGCAAAGAGTCTTTCAAGTCTTTGAATAAAGCCTACCTTACACTCTTCTCCAAGACTCTCAATCTTTGCTCTTATGTATGAAGTTAAGACTGATCCCAGTATATAAAAAAGAGCAATATAAGAAAAAGAGTAAACTCCTATTCTATTAAAATAGTAAATCAAACCTATAAACTGGAAAATTTCAACATATCTATCAGAAGTGGAGTCTAAAAGAGAACCGAATTTGCTTCCTCTGTTATATCTTTTGGCAACAAGGCCATCAAAAACATCAAAGAGTCCTGATGCCCAGAGAACAAAACCTGCTGCAACAAAGTATCCCTTGCCATACAGATAAGCACTTATAATTGAAATAATAATACCGGTTATTGTAAGATAATCCGGTTTTGCCCTTAATGTCTCGGCAAAAAATTTGAGGAGAAATTCTCTAATTACTATTAATATCTCATTAATAAACTTATAAAAAAAATTATTCTTAATAAAACTCAATTAAATCCTCTATAATTATTCAGGGAGGGATTAGCCTCCCTGAATAAGATATTATTTATTCTTTTTACCGTATTTCTTAATAAAATCTTCCGTAAGCTGTTTAGCAGTGTGATCATCATACTGAATGGGAGGTGATTTCATCAGAAAAGCCGCTGGACCTTCAAGTGTACCAGAAATTCCATTATCTTTGGCTAATTTAATTAATCTTACCGCATCTATAATTATTCCTGCTGAGTTGGGAGAATCTTCAACAGAAAGCCTGCATTCCAGATTCATCGGAACATCTCCGAAGTGTTTCCCTTCAATTCTTAAATAACAGACTTTATTATCTTTTAACCATGGCACATAATCTGACGGACCAACATGAACATTTTCAGGCGAAAGTTCTATTCCTCTGTTCTTTAACTGAGATGTAACAGCATTTGTTTTTGAAATCTTTTTTGAATCAAGTCTTTCTCTTTCTAACATATTGAGAAAATCAGTGTTTCCTCCGACATTCAGCTGGTAAGTTCTGTCTATGATCATTCCTCTGTCAAGAAAAAGATTAACAAGGGTTCTGTGTAATATTGTAGCTCCAACCTGAGATTTAATATCATCTCCTATTATAGGTAAACCATATTCTTTAAATCTGTCCTGCCAGTATTTTTCTCTGGCAATAAAAACAGGAATTGCATTAACCATGCCGGCTCCACCTTCAAGAATCTGTTCAACATACCACTTTGTAGCCATCTCAGAACCTACAGGGAGATAGTTGATAACAACATCAGCCCCAGAATCTTTGATTACTTTTGCAACATTCACTGTAGAACCGGGGGCTTTTTTGATAATATTGGCAAGATACTTTCCAATACCATCATGGGTCATTCCCCTTAGAACCTTCACTCCTAATTTGGGAACATCCGAAAACTTTGTTGTATTATTCGGATGGGCAAAAATAGCTTCAGATAGATCCTTCCCTACTTTTGTTTCATTGATATCAAAAGCAGCAACAAATTCAATGTCAGAGATATGATAGCCCCCTAAATTAACATGCATTAAACCGGGAACAAATTCATCATCCTTAGCATTTTTATAATACTCAACTCCCTGGACTAAAGATGATGCACAATTACCTACACCGATAATTGCCACTCTTACTTTATCCTTTCCCATAACAACCTCCTAAAATAAAGATAGTTTAACATATTTTTTTGGATTTTTCCTTATATCCTCAATAAGATTTTTTAATTCTTCTATTGTTTTATTAAGATTTTCTATGTATTTTTTGTCTTGAATTAATTTACCGACACTACCTTCCCCTTTATCAATCCTGGCTGAAATTTTATCCATCTTTTTTGAAAGTGAATCCAATGAAGTTAACAGTTTATCCAGCTTTGCCAGTGATTCTCTACCTTTTTTAGTGGTAACTTTAATATCATTTTTTGTTTCATTCAAAAAGGATGAAAGTTGCTGTCCCGCATCTCCTATCTTTTTTATCTGATTATTATAAGAATCAATATTTAAATAATAACATAAAATAACAGTGAACGCTCCACCAATTTCGTTGGTGGCTTCTATCAAGTAGCTTACGCTACTCGAAGAGACTGCGTTCCCAGTCTCATAATTATATATATCATTAATTTATCTTAAACTTCATTCGCTAACTTTGTTAGTG
>JALXDT010000153.1 GCA_027070475.1 Candidatus Aminicenantota bacterium
AATTTATATTATTATTATTTTCAAAATAAGAATGATTTATCAGGGGTAGATAAGAATAAAAGTTGCAATATCTTAAATAAAACTCTGGCAAAATGGTAGGGAAGGATATTGGTAATTACAGAATTATTAGTTTAATTGGAAAAGGAGGGATGGGTAGCGTTTGGCTTGCTGAGGATAAAAAGCTAAAAAGGAAGGTAGCTTTAAAGCTTATCTCAGAGGAGTTTTCTTCCAGTCCTCAGGTGGTTAAAAGATTTAAAGTTGAAGCGATAGCTCAGGCGAGACTCAATCATCCAAATATAATTCAGATTTATTCATTTGAGGATAAGGGTAAACATAAGTATATTGTGATTGAATACATAGATGGAATTTCTTTAAGTGATGCCATAAAAAGGGATGGTAAATTTCCATTAAAAAAAGCGATTGCTATTTTTGAAGAGATACTCTCTGCTATGGAATATGCCCATAAAAATGGGATAATTCACAGGGATATAAAACCTGCCAATATTATTCTTAAAAAAGATGGACATCCCAAGATCGGGGATTTTGGAATAGCAAAGGTAAAGGGGATAGAAGGATTAACAAAGGCAGGCAGTGCCATAGGAACTCCAATTTATTCATCACCTGAACAGATAACAGGTAAAAAAATAGATAAAAGAACTGATATTTATTCTCTAGGAATTTTGTTTTACGAGATGCTTACGGGGAGACCTCCTTTTAGCAAAAAGGGAAAGAGTTTTGTTGAAATTGCAAAAATGCAGTTGAATGTTAAACCATTGCCTCCCTCAAAATTGGTTAAATCTATTCCAGAACAAATAGATCATATTATAATGAAATGTCTGGAAAAATCGCCTGATAAAAGATATCAGAATGTGGAGGATATAAAAAAAGATTTATTGAAAATAAAAAAGAGATTAGAGGGGCCTAAAAGAGAATTAAATATTAATTTTGACGGATTATTTTCCAGGTTTAAGAATCTTAAAATTCCAACTTTTGAGAAAATAGGAATTTTTTTAAAAGGGATTAAAATTAAAAAGCCTTCTAAAATTCTGGGTAAAATAAGTGTTGCTAATATTGATGATAGAAAGAAAAAATTGGTATTTATTGCAATTGGTTTGTTTTTCTTCATTATTATTCTTATTGCTATACTTATTGGAGGTACTATAGGAAGGGGTGATGTTGTGGTGGGTAACTCCCCTAATTATACAAAAAAGGCTTCACCTTTGCCTGAAATTATTGTTAATAAAAAGTACACAATTGGACAGATTCAAGAAAAGGTTGTCAATGGTATTAAGAGTTTAAGTAAGAAACAGTATGCTAAGATTAAAGAACTCTTTAAAGAAAAGAAATACAGAAAACTTGCATCTTATACTGAAACTTTGATAAAAAATGGGTACAGGTCATACAATCTTTATCTGGCAAGAGCAAGAGCTTATCTTTACCTGAAAAAATATAAAAGAGCCGAAGAACTTTACAGAAATGTTTTCAAAGCTTACAAAAAAATAGATTTTATCGGTTCATACGGAGATTATGATGGGATATTGAGGATTTCGAGAAAAACAATCTCCTTTTTGCCTGAGAAGGAAAAGAAGAGATTAAAAATAAACCTGAAAGTTATTAAAAAGAAAAAAGAGAAGAAAGGGTTTAAACTGCCAATCAATTTGGTAAAGATAAAAATAAAGAAACCTTATCTTTTAGCAAAATACAGACTTGAATTAAAATCAAAAAAAGAAAAGTACAAAGTCATTCTGAAAGCCAATAAAAAAGATCAGCTTAAAGTTTTTGTCAAAATATTTGAAGCAATAAAAGGAGGTAAAATATGAGGAACAAAGTTCTCGTTTTTATTCTTATTGTTTTTTTAGCATCTCCTGTTTTCTTACAGGCAAAGCTTAACAAAGTTGAGATGATGGTTTACAGAGTAAAACCCGGTGTGGCTCTTATTGAAACATTCTTGAATTTTAAGATTCAATATGAGGACAATGGCGCAAAGAGATTAGAACAAAATGGTTTTAGATTTAGCGGCACAGGCTTTTTTGTTAATCCAGAGGGGTATCTAATAACAAATGGACATGTGGTTGAGGTTGAGCATAAATATCTGACTAATAAAGAAAAGCTTTATCAGGAAGTTTTAAGCTATTTTGTTGTGGCAAAATTAAAACAGGCAGGAACAATCGTAAGTATGGAAAATGTCCAGAAATGGATAAAAGAGCATAAGCCTCAATTGGTTTCTCTTCAGATCTTTCCTAAAGTGACTCTTACGAACTTTGAAGAGTATAATTATGAAATAAAAAAATTTAGTCCGCCAATGACGAGTGGAGGAAAGGATATTGCAGTTCTAAAAATTGAAAGAAGCAATTGCCCTGTTCTTATGTTGGGAGATTCTTCAAAAGTTAAACTTCAACAGATTGTTTTTCCGATAGGCTATCCCGGACTTGTCGACCCTTACACATTCTGGGTGATAAGTAAAAAAAGCAGATTACAGCCTACTATTAGCAGAGGGACCATAACCTCCTTAAAATATGATTACAGGAATATGAATGTTTTTCAAACAGATGCTGCTATAACTCATGGTAATTCTGGTGGACCTGCTGTTGATGAAGATGGAAAAGTAATTGGTATTGCCACCTTTGGAGCAGTTGATCCAATAAAGGGTCAAATTCAGGGATATAATTTTTTAATTCCTATTAATACGGCAAAAGAATTTATAAGAGATGCGGGAATAGAATACAATATAGAGTCTGACTTTACTAAAGTTTATAATAAGCTACTTGATGCTGTCTGGAATGAAAAATGGTTTGAAGCAAAAAACTATGTTGCTGTTGCTCTTTCCTATATGAGTAATCAACCTGATCTTAAAAAACTTCAGCAATTAATCTACACAAAGATTGAACATATGGGTGCTTTGAAAAGAATGTGGATAAGGAATAAGTTACTCTTTATTCTTGTCTTAATCTTAATCATAGCTGTTATAGTAATTTTAATAATAGCTTTAAAGCCCGAGAGTGAAAAAAAGATTGAAAGTGTTGCAGAAAATGAAGTAAAGGTTGAAGATGTTAAAGTAGAGGATGAAGGGAAGACAGTATTGGAAGAGGAAGATGATAAGACAATGCTTGAGCAGGAAGTAGTGGGAATTGCCGATATTTATGTTAATGGTCAGTTAAAAACAAAGTGTGAAATAATGGATACAGGAACAATTATCGGTAGAGATCCTGCTCAGTCAAATTGTGTGATAGAAGAGACAATGGTCTCTAAAGCCCATGTAAAAATAGTGCCCAAGGATGATGACTTTGAAGTCCAGGATTTAAATTCAACAAATGGAACCTATTATAATGGAGAGAAGATAGACAGAAAAGTTATAAAAGCGGGAGAGAGAATACAGTTAGGGAAAAAGGGAACCGTAGAGATACACATAGACAAAGTGTAAAATATAGTTAGATTAAGTAAAATAAACCAAAAATTATAGAGAAAAAGAAGTCGATTATTATCTTTTTGGGAGGTGAAAATACTTGACATAGAGGGCTTTTTTTTATATTTTAAAAAAAGAATGAAGATAAAAAGATTTTGTTTCATGAACTGTCAAAGTAAAAGATGATAAAGGAAGTAAATTCAATAAAACTGATATTAATTTATTCCTCAAATAGAGGAGATTATTAATGAATGATTTGCCTGAGATCCTTGGATATAAGATTGAGAGAAAGTTAGGTAAAGGGGGGATGGCAAATGTGTACTATGGTATTCAAGAAAGCTTAAAGAGAAAAGTTGCAGTAAAGATTCTCTCTCAATATCTTTTACAGGATGAGCAACTTATAAAGAGATTTTTAAGAGAAGCTGAGACAGCAGCTAATCTAAACCATTCAAATATAGTGCATATTTATGATGTGGGTAAATATAATGATTTAAACTACATTGTGATGGAGTATCTTGAAGGTGGTAATCTTAAACAGAAGTTAAAAAAGGGAGAAATAGACGAAGAAAAAGCTTTATGGATAATATTGGAAATTTCAAAAGCTCTTGACTATGCTCACTCCAAAGGAATTATTCACAGGGATATAAAACCTGAAAATATAATGTTTAGAGAGGATGGAACTCCAGTGTTAGTTGATTTTGGTATAGCAAAGGCGATTGGAAGTGAAACAAAGCTTACAAGAACCGGTGTTTACATAGGAACTCCAAGGTACATGAGTCCTGAGCAAATACAGGGAGATGAATTGGATGGTAGAGCTGATTATTATTCCTTGGGTATCGTTCTTTATGAATTACTAACAGGTAAAGTACCCTATGATGGAAAGGATAGTATAACAATAGCTATGAAACATCTACAAAAACCAATTCCCAAACTTCCTCCTTATCTATCTATATATCAGGTTTTGATAGATAAATTAATGGCGAAAAATAGAGAGGAGAGGTTAAGTAATAGTCGGGAACTCGAAAATATTATAAATGAAATTAATTTACTTAGAGAAAAGAAAAGAGCTATAGAGGAGGCTGAAACAAGGGTAGAGCCAGTGGTGTCAAATAAAACAATAGAAGAGGATAAGACTCGGGTCGAGATAGAAGAAAAGCAAGAAAAGATAGAGTTTGGGAAAAAACAGAAGTTGAAGAAAGAGGAAAAGAAACAAAAAGAAAAAGCTAATGAGCCTAAACAGGATAAAGAAAAGGAGAAGGAAAAAGTTATTATAAAAAGAGGGGAAAAAACAAAAGGCTCAAAATATAAAAAAAGAGATATTATTAAAAAAGGAAGTTTAATAATCGGAGCAATTATTATTTTAATTGTGGTTTATTTTTTAATAGAGAATGGAAGAGGTAAAAAAGAGAAAGATTTTTATAAAAAAGCTGTAAAGAGTCAATCCGAGGATTTATATGAAGAGTATTTAAAGAGATTTCCCAATGGAAAACATGTAAAAGAGATAAAAAAGAAGTTGGGAAAGAATGGAAAACCAGAAAAAATTTTAAAAGAGAAGAAAGAGAAGGTTCTTTCGGTAGGTTCTGAAGCTTACAAAAAATATCTGATACTTGCAAGAAAATATTTTGAAGCTAAAGAATATAAAAAAGCTCTGGAGGCTCTAAATAAAGCAAAAGAGTATGGTGGAGGTAATCAAAAGGAGTTTATTGATCTGGATAATAAAATTCCGAGATGGAAGAAAGTTGAATACAAAGATGGATACTATGAAGGGTGGGTTTTAAAGAGTGGTAAAAGGGAGTATTTTGGAAAGTTTTACTGGAAGAATGGGGACAGATATGAGGGTCAATGGAAGGATGATAGAGAAAGCGGAGGGTGGCATTATTATGCTGATGGAAGAAAAGAGTGGGGTTATCGCGATAATAGTGGAAAGTGGATAATATTAAAGAAAAATGTTTTTCAACATGGAAAGAAGGTGAAAAGAAGTAGGAAGAGAAAAAAGATAAGTTTATTAAATACTCTAATGATTAAAGAGGTTGAATCGGGAAATTTCATAGGAGATTTTTTAGTAAAAAATGATCTATTGTTAATCTTTTCTAAGAATCAGATAATAAAGATTAAAGGGGGAAGAAAAAAGATTTTAAAAGTTAGGAATCTTATTTTCCCTGTGGTTTATTTGAAAGATAAAATTTATCTTGCAACTTCAGAGGGTTTTCTATATTTATTAAGGGGAGATAAGATAGAAAAGGTTTTCAGCTCTGATTGGGAATTTAGATTTCCTCCTGTTTTAGCCAATAATAGGATTTATTTTATTTGTTGTGATAAATTTATTTACTGTTTTGAAGATAATAAGATGATATGGAAATATAAGGCTTTCGGGAGGTTTGCTACAAATCTCATTGTTAACAAAGATGGTAATGTTTATTTTGTTTCAAAAGATAATTATCTTGTAAAAGTTGGGCCAAAAGGAAAAAAGATCTCTGAAAAATATCTAAAACACTTTAAGAAGGTTAAAGAAATAGCTATAATGGGAAATAAAATTAGAATTACAAACTCATCAAATAATAGTCTTTATTTTGATTTTAATTTAAGGAAATCAACTGAAAATTCTCTTATTTTGGAAAAAAAATACAAAAATTTTACAATTAAGGTTTTTAAATCTGGGACAAAAA
>JALXDT010000154.1 GCA_027070475.1 Candidatus Aminicenantota bacterium
ATACTATAGAACTTTTAATTATGATTATATATGGGATTCAAAGATTCAAATTTCAAACAATATTTTTCTTAATAAGAAGATATCACCATTTAAAGCTTTTGAATACGGATATTGGCAAAGTGCTGGTTTTAACAAAGGCGCAAATGATTATTACAGACCTTTCACTATTCTCTCTTTATCTTTAAATAAAAAACTTCTTGGTAAGAATCCTGTTTCTTTTAGAATTGTTAATCTTGTAATTTTTTATCTCTCTTTAATCCCTCTATTTCTTTTCTTGAAGGGACACAGAAACAATGAGTTTTTCGCAGAAATTTTTGTGTTGATTTTTGCAGTTTATCCTTTACACATAGATAATATTGTATGGATTGTCGGGCGCTGTGACCTTTTGATGTTATTATGGGGATTTCTTTCCTTATTATTCTTCGAATACTATATAAAACATAATAAAAAAAGAGATGGGGCTCTTTCCATACTTTTCTTTACAATAGGTCTTTTTTCAAAGGAATCCTTTGTCTTTTTCCTACCCTTTTTTATTTTGTACAGTTATATTAGAAAAAGGAAAATTCATTTTTTTTATTTATCTTCCCTGATATTTTCAACACTTTTTTTCTTTTTTATTAAATTTAAAGTTAATGGAGTGGGAGGATTAAAATTTTCCCTATTTCATCCTTTTTTAAAAAATGTACTCTTATTGTTGGGCTCCATGGGTTATTATCTTAAATCAATGATCCTACCTATAAATTTTATTATGTTTGTTTCAGCAGAAAGTGTCCTCAAAATGGAATATTATATATGGGGAATAATCTTTGTTATTATTATATCATTCTTTATTTTCTTATCTATCAGGGCAAAAAAAGAGTTTGTGGTTCCTTTTCTTTTTTTACTGGTCTTTTTACCCCTTTATCTTGTCTTTGTTTTCTCCAATCTATTCCCCTACTCATTATCAACCAGATACATGATTATTCCTTTTTTAGGATTATTATGGATTTTCATCCTTGTAATCTTAAAACTAAGAAAAAAGATATGGAGATGGATAGTACTTTTCATAGTAATAATATTCAGTATTTCAACAGTTTTTAATTCTTATTATTATAAAAATGAAGTTTTATTCTGGGGAAAGATTGTCAAAAAGCAGCCAAATGTAGCATTTGTAAACGCAGAGTATTCAAGAGCTCTCATGCTTAGATCAAACTATTTTGAAGCTGAAAACTATTTAAAAAGGACTCTAAAATTGAAAATGAAAGAATATACAGCAATACTTGCAGGTATTCTTTATGCGAATATTGAGCTTAAAAGATGTAATTATAATAAAGCGCTAAAATGGTTAGATAGCGTGAAGAAATTAAGAGTTGAACTTCCAAGCTTAAGAGATATCTATACTATAAAATTAAATATAGCAAAGTATAGAGGTGATTTTTCAAAAGCAGAAAAAATTGCTGAAAAAGCTCTAAATATTTTCCCTGAAAAAAGCTATTTTTTAAACAAACTTTATAATCTTTATATATGTTTTGATAGATGGAAGAAAGCTAAAACATTAGCAAAAATTGAAAATATGAATATTTCTAATCTAATTCTGTTAAAGGAAAAATTAAATGTACAACCAGAAATAGAACAGATTAAATATTATGCAAAATGTGGTAATTTTAAAAAAGCAATTAATTTGATTAAAAATCAAAAAGATAAAGAATATTC
>JALXDT010000155.1 GCA_027070475.1 Candidatus Aminicenantota bacterium
ATTAATAAAAAAACTTAAAGATTAATATTTTTTCTTTTAATAATTTTATAAGTTCGAGTTTCTTGCATGTCTTATTCTTTTTTATTAAAATAATTAATAAAGATAGGAGGTTGAGAGATGATAACTGTTTTTGTAGGATATCTTATATTCACTATCGGACTTGGCCTCTGGCAGGCCCAAAAGACAAAAACACAATCTGATTTTGTCTTAGGTGGTTCAAAACTTCCCGGATGGATGTTAGCTCTTTCCGAAAGAGCCACGGGAGAATCAGCCTGGTTACTTTTAGGATTAACAGGTTTTATTTATGCAAATGGGTTTTCAGGAATATGGATAGCCATAGGATGTCTTTCAGGAATAACAACTGCCTGGGTAGTCCTTGCCAAAAAATTCCGAGCCGAAGCTGAAAAGTATAATGCTTTGACAATGCCTGAGTATTTTTCTGCAAAGTTCCCGGAAAAAGCAAATACGATAAGAGTTCTTTCAACAGTAATAATTGTTTTCTTTTTTATTTTTTACGTAGGAGCTCAATTTGCCGGTGCTGGGAAGACCATTTTTCAAACCTTTGGGCTTGATCCGGTCAAAGGCCAGATAATTGCCGCTGTAGTCATTCTAATTTATGCAACTATCGGAGGATTTGTTAGTGTTGTTGCTGTTGACACTTTCCAATCGATATTAATGATTATGACCCTTGTTATTACTCCAATAATTATCTTGATTAAAATTTTTTCAAGCCATATAAACTTATCACAAGCATTTGCCGCAGCTCCTGCAGGTTATACTTCATTAACAGGTGCAGCAACAGGTTTTGCAGCAGGAGTTTTAATTTTTAATAACTTAGCATGGTTTTTCGGATATTTAGGAGGGCAACCACAATTAAATGCACGATTTATGGGGATGAAAGATGATAAAAATGTCAAATTGGGAAGAAATATAGCTGTTACCTGGACAGTTTTAGCCTACACGGGAGCATTTATAATTGGCGTTGGGGCATTGGTTCTATTTGGGCCTAAAGCTGTTCCCGATAGCGAAATGATTCTTCCCCATGTTCTCACCCATTTATTTCCAGGATGGTTAGCAGCAATTCTACTTGCCGGAGCTGTTGCAGCCATGATTTCAACTGCTGAAAGTATGCTTCTTGTTGCAGCATCATCCGTGAGTCAGGATGTATACAGTGGGATAATTAAAAAAGGAGAGGTGAGCGATAAAAAACTGCTTACAATCTCAAGAATCGCAACTTTAAGCATAGGTATTTTTGCTCTAATTTTATCCTTAACAACTTCAAAACTTATATATACAATAGTAAGTTATGCATGGGCTGGCATTGGATGTTCCTTTGCTCCTGCCATTTTACTATCATTTTATTGGGATAGATTCAATTCAAAGGGTGTTATTACATCACTTGTAGCCGGACTTTTAACAACTATAATATGGATAGTTTCAGGACTCGAAAAAACCATTACTGCAAGAGCTGTGACATTTTTTGTTGCGATAGGTCTTGCAATAATTGTCTCTTTGTTAACCACAAATAAAAAAGAGGAGATAGCCTAAAGGAGAACAAATGAAAAAGAGCTTTATATTGTTATTGCTTTTCAGTTTGAGTTTCTTTGTTTATGCCAATGAAAAAGGATTGTCAATAAATGCTTATGGTGGAATTGCATTTCCACTTCAACCTAATATTTATGATGGATGGAGTGAACCATACAATGAGCTTCCCTATCTTTATACTGTGGAAAACAGATATAATGATTCGATTTTTACCAGCTATGGTATTGAGTTGGGATACTATTTTTTAAGGAGTTCAGGTATTTATATCTCTTATGAAACTTCAAACAAAGTATATGATGCAAAATATATTGGAAAATATCCTCTGCTAAAATCACCTAATATTTTAAGAACATTGGAGGTAGATGATACAATAAAGTTTGAAATATTTGAAAGCTCAATCGGATTTAAACACAAATATGTAAACAATAAGCATTTATTTGGAGAAACCTTCTTAGGAATAACTGTTTTTCATGGAACTCCCACATTTATGAAAGACATAACTGTCTCCGAATCAAAGGATCATAAAAGCGTTAGTCTTAAAGATATTGAGTTTTTTGACAAACATTACAGTACATTAGGATTAAACATAGGAATAAATCTTTATAAAAAATTTATAAAAGGTATTATGTTTGGATTTATTGTTAAATATGTGTACGGAAACTTCAAAATTGAAAAAGAGGGCAGAGATGATTTTATAATCCCTATTCAATCTGTAAAGACTATGATAAGTTTAAGATACAGTATCTAGCCTTATGAAAAGATATAAATTATATAGCTGGAATGTAAATGGATTGAGAGCAGCGATAAGAAACGGATTTATTGATTTTATGAATGAATATAAACCTGATGTTCTGGGAGTTCAAGAAATTAAGCTTCAGGAAAAACAAATTCCCAATGAATTAATACTATTGGAAAAGAACTATTCAATAATCTGGAATTTTGCCGAGAGAAAAGGATACAGCGGGACAGCTGTTTTTGTAAAAAAAGGATTTGAACCAATATCTTCAAAAAATAAATTTGAGAGTGAAATCTTATCAAAAGAGGGAAGGATCATTGAACTTGAATACAGAGAGTTTACCTTTTTTAACATATATTTTCCGAATGGACAGATGAGTGAGGAAAGGTTAAAGTACAAGTTAGATTTTTATGATGCCGCCCTTGAATATTTTGACTCACTTCGCTCAAAAGGTAAAAAACTAATAATAACAGGAGATTATAATACAGCTCACAAAGAGATAGATCTAGCAAATCCGAAAGCCAATGAAAACAGGTCAGGTTTTTTACCAGTTGAAAGAAAATGGATTGATAAATTTATCAGCCATGGCTATATTGATACATTCAGATATTTTCATAAAGAACCAGAAAAGTATACCTGGTGGACTTATAGATTTAAAGCGAGAGAAAAAAACATTGGATGGAGAATAGATTATTTTTTTGTTTCTGAGGATTTAATAGACAACGTAAAAGATTCATATATCCTTTCTAATGTTTATGGCTCTGATCACTGTCCAATTGTCCTGGAAATTGAGTTTGCTTAAAAGAATCTAAAGGTTAAGCCAACTCTGTACTCTTTCATTTTATAACGGGGAGATTCCTGTCTTATGTATGCTCCATGAAGAACCAAAATTGGCAAAATCCTGACATCAAGTTCAGCTCTCATCCCCCATACAAATTTCCACTCTGTATCTCTTTCACGGGCATAACCTGCCTGGGCTGTAATACTATAGTGGAATAAACTGAATTCTCCTCTGGATGTTCCGTATAATTGATGCTGCTGTAATCTCTGAGGAGCATAATATTGAGGAGGGTCGAAATCCGAATCTCCGAATCTAAAAAGATATCCTATCCCCAAAAATGGCCATTCCTTAAATCTTCTATAAAACCTTCCGTATAAAAAAATTATATCATTGGTATCAGTATTATGTTTATAGTTAATTGTCACAAAGAGATCCCACATATCCTGAATCCTTGAATAATTATAGATTGTAAATCTATTTGACATAATGTATTCTCTTATAGCTTCCACTGTTTCAATCTCTTCATGAGCTGCTTCCATATCAAAATGTCCTCCCCATTTTGCATTGGGTATGTGAATATTAAAAAGTCCTCCCACATGATCTTTAATATTATCCATATCAAGATACCATAATTTTAAGTTAAGCCACCTTTCTTCTGAAAAGTGAAGCTTAAAATTTCCTCCATACCTTGTACCTTCTTCAAATCCATAACCTGTTCTTTCCCAGTGGTTTCTGTTGGCAAAAGCTGTTATCTGTAAATAATCACTTAAATAAACCCTTCCTTCTCCTCCGTAACCCCAAAAACTTCTTCCATCACTGTCCTTCCATGTATCATAGAAGGGTTCTATAAAAAGATGTTTTCTGTTTAATGCTCTTTTTAATGTTCTTTTGATTCTTTTATATCCTGCAGACTCTTTATAATTTTTAGTTTTAGGAAAAAGTTCCAGGGCTAATCTTAATTTTCTAAGTGCATTGGGTAAATCTCCTTCCATATCATAGTTGGAGCCCCAGTTAAAATTAAGCTCAACAGGTTCTGCTCCTGCTTCTTTTGCTTCTTTAAATCTTTTGTTTGACCTTTCATGTTGACTCTGCCAGTATAAAATTTTTGCAAGTTCCAACCTAACCCTTACAAGAGGATTCTTTTCCTTTAAATATTTAATAAGTTCTGAAGAGCTCCATGTTATTGGTACAACCTTTCCCGGTAATCTTACTAAATCTTGTTTTTTAGAGCATACAAAACCTGAAGAATCATATGCTATTGCAAAGTCAAAATTATCCTTTACAGCTTGATGGAGTGTTTCTATAGCTTCATTATCTGTATCCAGAGATATTTGGCCATAGTCACCCCACGGATAAATTAAAACATGTTTATAAGTATCTCCCAGTGATTTTGCTGCCCTATTTAATTTAGAATTTATTCTTAAATACATTGAAACTTTATCTTCTTTTTTCCCTTTTATAAAAAGTTTATGAGTAAAAGGATTTCCCAAGGTACCTTTTTCATCTATAGGTTGTTTGGTAATATTTATTGGGCCACTTGAAGCTAAAAGCCACCTTCCGCTTTTCAAAATCTCTTCATTCGATATTAAAGGGGAATCTGTATTTAAAGCTAATACTGCTCTTCCACCAATTTCTTTAAGAGCTTTGTCCAAACTTTTAAGAATCTTTGATGTTGGATTTACAATAACCACAATTACTCTTTTCTCTTTTGATGTTGCTATTAAATCTGGAGGAGTAATAAAATGAAAACCATTTGTCTTCAGAGCTTTCAAATGGGAGATTACTTTATCAAGAGAAAATTTTCCAAAATATTTACATGGTGTAATATCCTTATAGATTAGTATAGGGGCAGCTTCATTAATGTTCCTTTTAGCATTTTTTCTCAAAAAACTATATGCCTGTCTATATTTGTCAGCTTCAGCATAGGCAACAGAAAGTTTAACTTTAGCCATGAAATCCCAGGGTCTTTGTTCCACTATTTTTTTCGCATATTTAAGAGCTTTGAACGGATTATTGTTAATTGAAGATATATCTTTTAAAGAAGATAATGCAATAAGAAATTGAGGATTTCTCTTTAAAAGTTTTTTATATAATTTCTCTGCTTTCTTATATTTTCTCTTTTCAAGCAATGATTCACCTAATATCCTCAGCATAGAAACATTGGATGAATCAATTTTTAAATACTCTGCCGCAGCTTTTTCAGCAACATCATAGTCTTTTAGAAGTTCTGCAACTTCAGCCTGTATTCTATATATTCCTGCTTTTACATCTTTTTTGATAGCCTCATTAACAACCTTTAATGCCTCGTCAAATTTATTAAGGGAAACATATATATCGCCTAAAAGTTCATATGCATCTGCATCCGTTTTATTTTCCAATAACTGTTTCAAAATATCAATCGCATCATCTGGTTGACATTCTTCATACATTGAGCTTGCTGCGCCAATTGCATAAACCGGAGTATCCGGATACGAAAGGTATAGTTCTTGCCAGAGAGCAAAAGCTTTTTCTTTTTCTCCAATCATATAGTACATATCAGCTAATATGCTTTTTGTTGTTATATCCTCCGAACTCAATTTACCTTCAAACCATTTGATCTGCTTTCGTGCTTCTTCATATTTATCTAATTTCAAGAGGGTATTAAAAAGATCTACCCTTAAATCAGGTTGATTCGGTTGATACTGAAGACTCTTATAGAAGTGATTTACAGCAGTTTGGAGTTTTCCCTTATCAAGTGCTAATTTTGCTAATATTCCTTCCTTTATGGATTTATTTGATGTTCTTTTCAAAACATCTTTCATGATTTTTAAGCCTTCTTTCTTTTCATTCAACTTCTCAGTTATCCCTACTGCAATTGCCCAGATATCCGGTTTGTTGGGATCACGCCTGATAGCTTCTTTTAAAAGAGAAAGGGCAAACCTTAAGTTGTCTCTATTTTTCATTTCAATTGCCATGGTAATTATTATGTCTGTTAGTTTTTCATCTAAATCCGGATATTTTTTTATAATCTTTGAAATCTTTTTGTTTAATAGTATATTTGAAAGATTCTTGTTATAGGAACAAAGATCTAATGTTGTAAGAAATATCTTCATCTTTTCTTTTTCTGTTTCTCCATTCATCTTCATGATAAAGGGTTTTAAGTGCTGAGGGACAGGCTCACATACATCAGAATTAGCTTCCGAGTAGGCTAAATAAAGTCCTGTAAGTTCAGGCTCTTCCCCATTATCCCATGCAACTTTTAATATTTCTTTTGCCCCTCTGTATCTTGTATTATTTATCAACTTAAGGCCAAGAGGTAAGAACTTCTTTTTTGATGTCCATTTCTTATAAAGAAAAACCGCTTCATCCAATCTACCATCTTCCGCTAATTGAGCCACAATAAGAAAAATAAGTCTATCTCTGTCAGGCAGATGATCCATAATTGCCTTATCCCATGCTTTAATTGCTTCATCCTTCTTACCATTCATCCAGAGACTCCACCCTAAGTCTCTCCATGTAGAAGATTTGTCCGGTGAAATTTCAATTAATTTTCTTAATGGGACTAATGCATCTTTACTTGATACAGCTGAACTCCAGTCAAGATAAGCATTTTCAAGCATTCTTTTAATCTTTTTATCTTTTTTATTCAATTTGTAAAGCTTTTCCAAAAATTCTGAAGCTTTTTTAAAGTTTTTTCTATGATTTTCCACAAGAGCATTTGTCAAAAGTATGATTCTCTTTCCATTCTTAAGTTTTTTTATCTTTTCTTTTAATTTATTGGCATTAGCATCATCATTCTTTAATATTAGTATCATTAATTTTAATGAAAGACCTCTTTCATCCATTGGATATATCTTAAGAAGTTTATCTACATACCCTAAAGCTTCATCGTATTTTCCCCCCTTTATAAGTGCATCAACAATCCATTCCAGAACATTTTTATTTTCAGGTGACTTTTTTAAAATTAATTTCCACTCCTCAGCAGCCTTTAGTGGTTTGTTAATATTTAAATATGTCCATCCTAACTCTCTTAGAAGTGGAATCCAGTCATTTCTGTATTCCTTGCCTTTTAAAAAACAAGAAATAGCTTTTTCTGGATTTTTTTGTTTTAGAAAGTGAAGTCCTAATTGAGTCCAGGCAAGAGAAAGAAGGGATCTTAAACTTGGATTATCTATTTCTTGTTTAATTATAATACTATCTAAAAGTCTTTCAGCATCATCAAGTTTCCCATAAATAATGTTCTTCATAGCCCTAACGGTCTTAATTGATTCTTCTGATTCAAGTTTTGTTGTCCATGCCTCAAGTATTTTATCCGCTTCATAATAATTTTGATTAATAATTAGTTGCTCTATTGAAGTTAATATCCAGCTCTGAACTTCGGTATCATTCTTGTCTATGGAAAGTACTGTCTGAAAACATTTCAAAGCTTCTATATAATTACCCTTAATCATTAAAATTCTTCCCAGCTGTTTCCAAGCTGGAGCATATGCTGGATCAGCTTTTACAGCTTTTCTTGCAAAAAATAACCCTTTATTTAAATTACCAGCTATCACATTCAATTTTGATTCATGGATTAATCTTAATGCAGATGCTTTAATATTCTCCTCTGAAAAAAGATTCACCGAAAAAATAAGCATAAAAAGACAGATAATATAAAGAAAGGTAAATGATTTTTTTGCTATATTAATATTCATTATTGTTTTCCTCTTATAGCAATTTTTAATCCCTTTATTCCGTTAAATTTACCTGTCGTTTGAATCAAAATTCTATCTTCCGGGATATTTCCTATAATAAGATTGTAAACTCTCTTTACTTCTTTTTCATCCCCATAAATTAGAATCATGTCATCGCCTAATGTCCATTTTTTCTTTGCTATTTCAAGGGCTTCTTTAGGTGTAACAATTCTTAAAATATTAAACCCATACTTGTGAAAAGCTCTGTGTAATTCACTTTCTTTTCCGTAAAGAGCAAAATATTTAATTAATAGCCTAATTGCTGGAAACCTCAATTCTGAAAGTAAAACTCTAACAAAATTTTCAGAACTTTTTTTATTAAGCTTTGTATTTAATCTTAATAAAGGAATAGTCTCAATTCCTATAGAAGCCGCTTTCAAAACATCAGATTCCTTTTCCTCATTTATAGAAAAAGGAACAACAACACCATTCAATCCCAATTTCACTAAAGATTCTTTCACCTTTTTCAACTCGTTGAGGTTTGAAAAAGGTCCAACAAAAACAGCGTAAACAGGAGTTGATGAATCCCTGTATTCTATTTCTCTCTCAAAACACGCAAATCCTTTTCCTCTTAAAAATTCATATATTGCTTCAGCTTCTGCAAGTATTTTATATTCATTTATTTTAATCAAGTATGAACCTTTGTATTGAAAGCTTTTATTATCAATCCCATCACATCGTCTTTCAATTGAAATTTTCACATCTGTTTTTTTAAGAGTTTCTTTCAATTTCTTTACTATATCAGAAGTATCTCTCAAAGTTTTAAAAGAATCTATTGAAGCTAAATAAAATCCATTTTTCCGGCCTTTCTGAATTTTAAATTTAAGATTAGTAGAACTAATTTTTTTGTAATATTTCTCTGCTTTAGATTTGGAATCCATATTTCCAATTATAACTTTAAAGTGACATTGCGAACCTTGCACTAGCTTATCTTCTGATATAAAATCTGTATTTCCGATTGTAATTGTTCTGATATAAGGTTTAAATCCCTTTTCAACTAAAAACTTCAGATCTTTCTTTGTTTTTTCTTCTGAATTATAAGGGCCTACAGTTACTTCATAAAAAACTTCTCCATTGTCACTTTTGTATGATCTGATTTTCGACTTAAAATAAAATGTTTTGAGAAATGAGATAATCGCTTCAGCCTCTATTCTTTTGTTATATGTTCCAATGTATATTTCATAAAGATACTCATTCCTTATTTTATCCATATTTCTCAGATAATCTTTTTCTTGAGAACTGGAATACCAGACAGGTATAATTCCTGTAATAATCTTCTGAGCCTCTTGATTGAGATCTTTATAGCTATCTACAAAAACATAAGTCGTAGGTATTTCAGAGGCTTTAAAATCCAGAAATTTCACATCAGATTTTTGGGCAAGAAAACCGATTCTCCCCTTTATAGTGTTCGAAGAAATAGGAATAGGTTTAGAGATCAAATTATTATTATGCCAAACCCAGGCTCTTTTCCCTTTTAAAATAAATCTTATATCGTGAAAATCCCCTTTTTCATCTTTAAGTGAATATCTTACAAGAGTTTGATATGTTTTTCCTATCTTTTCTCTTACATAAACACCAATTTTATTAACACTTATACTAAAAAAGGATTTGTTTGAAGTATACCTTAAAAATATTACGAAGGATGCATCCTTCATTAAGATTATTTTTACATCACCCTTTATATTTGACCAATTGTCGCTTCCTCTCAACCATATATTTGAATCTGGAGTTAAGAGGAATCCTGCTGTTTTAACTTTTCCTTTCTCAATCCAATCCTTCTTATCTCCCACTATTTGATAAAATTGGGATTTTGGAGAAAACCTCTCAAGTTCTTCAATAAGTCTTTTTGCATTCCAATTAGCAGGAATCCTTAACCTTGTCAAAGAATAAGGGTCGGATGTTGCTGTATTTAGTGGGTTGTTTGAAGAAATAAAAGCAATTTTGTAAAATTTTTCAAGTGCTTCTCTATTTATCCTCTCGGCTTCAGAATAAGCTCCCAACGCTGTTCCTGCATCTGAATATGGATAAAGATAAAGCAAAACCCTCCTTCCGGTGGGTTTATATATTCTATTTAAAATCTCAGCAGATTTTTTGTAATCTTCAAAAATTCTGTATTTAAAAGAGAAGAGATCTTCTAATTTCCCCTTCTTCCACATTCTATGGCTTAAAAAGTGATCATAAGTTCCTTTAGCATCCACTGGTATTCCTTTAATTGCTGAATCTCCCATACTACCTAAACTCCAATGTGGATCTTTAGCCAATTTTATTAACTCTTTCTCCTTTAGAAAAACTCCGCCTCTTTTTCTCATAAGACTGGTAGGAACACACATAGTCGCTAACATTCCCAGATCTTTTAACATTTTTCTTGCATAAAGATAGCTTTCCTTTCTATCCTCCTCAAACATTATGAACAGAGCCTTTTTAGGAAGAGGAGCTTTTCTTTCATAAAAGTTTACGATATCTTCAGGAGTAATTGTTTTGTATCCCGCTTTTTGAAGGCTGGATAATTGCTCAAAAAGGGTTTTCCTTGAGATATGTTCTTTCCCCTTGTTTGAGATATCAGAAAAGGAAATAGCGAGGAATCCTGTTCTCGATCTCCAAGTTTTCGGATTATAGTCGAGAGGAGCTGCAGGTTTAAATTCTCTATAAAGCATAAAAAATAAAATTCCTAAAAATAAAATAATTTGTGCAATTATAAAAAGTCTTTTATTCATTCTTTTTCTTTTTCCTTGTTCCCCAACCGCTTGTCCAAAAAGTTAATGCAGCCCAGGGTAATTGCCATATTAGTACAAACATGTAAAAAAAGTTAAAAGGAATAGAATAAATCCACATTTTTGACTTTTTAAGAAACAGATAAGCCCCAGACATAAGTGTGCTCATGAGCAGTATTCCAAATAGATATGTAAATGGGGTGCCGTGCTCAAATATAGGTACATAGAGCATAGCTCTCAGAACAACAAACGGACCTAAAAGAGGTAAAATAAAACCTAAATAAAAGGATAAGGCCATCAAAGGTTGTTTTTTCCACATAAAAAGTGAGGCTCTTAAACTTTCTCTAAACCATGATCTTTTCCATCTTGCCTGTTGCTTAAAGAATTCTTTATATTTTTCCGGAACTATAGTTGTTGTAACTGCTCTTGAATCATAAATCACCTTGTGTTTTCTTAAGAGAAATGTAGTTAAGCTCCTATCATCTCCAAATGTAGCTTGGTGCCCCAAAGCTTTCTGATGCTCCCAATCATCTAAAACTTCCATCAAATGATCTTTACGGTAAGCAGCAAGAGGTCCTGAGAGACAGGTCACTGAATCAAAAACACTTTCTGCGGCTTTCATTACAATAAAGCTTATATAGTACCTTACAGCCTGCATTTTTGTTAAAGTATTGGTCCACACATTTTCCACATCACAATGTCCGCAGATCCCTGCTACATTCTCATCTGTAAATCCATCCACAATATTTCTTAATGCATCTGGCTTAATAAAACTGTCTGAATCAACAAATATAACGATTTCACTATCTGACATTCTTACTCCTGTTGCCATAGCTTCTCTTTTTCCTCTATTCTCACCAAAATCCACTACAATTAGCTCAGGATATTCCTCCTGTGTCTTTTTTAAAACATCAAGAGTCCCATCAGAACTCCCATCGTTTATTGCTATCACCTTCATCTTATCCCTTGGATATTCCGCTTCCATAATTTGAACTATTGTCCTTTTAATATGTTCCTCTTCATTGTAGGCGGGAATTATTACAGTAATTGTGGGCAGGCTATCATCCGGTCTTTTCTTAGGTGGTTTATAAAAAGCTGCGAATATATATCTACTTATTAAATAGGTTCCAACCGCCAAACTATATATAAAAATTGGAACATTAAACCAGAACCAATAAATATTTTGAGATTTTACTAACAAGAACAGGGCCACAGTTATAAATAAAGTTATAACAGCTATTATCTGTAAATATCTCCACGCAGATCTTTTAAGCTTTTTACCGATTGAATCATCAAACGCAAGCCCTATGAATTTCTTATTCTCATCAATAAATGTAATTTCACCCTCAAAATTATAAATACCAGTCGAATACTCTTCAGGCATAGTACCATCAGGTATTCTAAATCTTACTCTCACTTTTTTTTCTTGTGGGGGAATATCTATTCCTCCAATAAGAAGGCCTCCTTCTGATATGTCATAGGCAATTGCTTTATAAGTCTTAGTTTCCTTTCCGTTTTTAACATATATTTTTACCGGGAAATTCGATTTATATCTAATGTATTTTCTTCTATCACTAAAGTCAGGTCTTGAGCGAGATCTTTTTCTTCTATCTGGTTTGACTATAGGATAGGGGATTTTCTCTATTTGCTCTTTATTCATGCTGAACTTCCCGTCCTTTGAGAATTATAAACTTAATGCCTCCCAAAAATTGTAGATATGAATCTTTATCCATATTTAATCTAAGATAAGAAATTTTGCCTGTTAAATATATACTCTCCCCAAGGGGAAGCTCTAACCCGAAATTGGAAACATATAGCATTTGACTGTAAGAATCGATTTTTTCAAGAAGTAAGGAATATCCTTTATTAGTAGTAATCGTCTCACTTTCAGCTCCATTTGTTAATGTTCTACCAACACCTATTGAAAAATATGAACTTATTCCAAACAATTTGTATTTATATCTTAAACTCAAATAGTAGTTATAAAAAGAAAGAGTATTAAATTGAAAACTATCATCGTCCGAGGGATCGATTACTGTAATCCTCGTGTTCATACAATAGTCAAGAGAGAAACCTAAAAACAAATTTCTATACAAATAAACAAAAATTTCTCCATTCACTGTTTTTACAGTATGGGATGGTACAACAGGAAAAGGATTAAAACCCTGTCGATAGTCTTCCTCTTCTCCCTCCTGGGGAATTGATGTTATCCCCATCTGATATGAGATTAAAATAATTGGCTTTTCCCGTTGGGAGCTTTCCTGTGATAATATCAACTTTAATGGTATTAAGAATAAAAGCACGATTAAAATTATTCTCTTGAAATTTATCATCTTTGCCTTTTAAATTTTCCTTTTCCAATTTCAAATTCCGGGAAAGTATAATAATAATGATTATCATGATATTTTCTAACAAATCCTGTTGTTCCTACTACTTCTCCTACTATTGCTACTTTAACTGTATGTTTTCCAGCTTTTAAGAGAGAAGTATTTATCGAAATTCCCCTTTTCCCATCAGTCCCTTCTATCGGTTTATCATCCAATAACCAAACTATATTTGGGGTATCAAGCATGGACAAAAGCCCTTCGTCTACAGTAATAAAAAAGTTGAGAAAAGGAGTATCTGATGGGTATATAATCATTCCCTGGGAAGGGACATTGGATTTTGCTGAAACATAGGGATCAAACCAATTATCTAAAAGAGTTAAAGTAAAATATTCTCTGCAAACTTTACAAAAATCCCAGAGATCTCCATGCAATACACATTTTTCTTGAGGTCGATAATAATAGCATTTATAATCATATCCCCCTTCAAAAGCTCCTACTGTGTTTTTGTAGGTAAGTGTATTAGGAGTTGGAAGAGGAGTTGAGTCTAATATCCAGTGTTTCCAGGGAATGAGATCTTTATCTGTGAAAACCGTAATATTTTTTCTTGAAATAATCTCTTTAGCCTTTTCATCTTTGCAATTGTCTGTTGTGTCAAATTCATTGTATAAACCACCTCCTATACTTGAACGTGAAAAAGCTCTTAATAAAACATTCCCACAGGAATCATCCCTTATAATTATTGACCAATACGACGATAGACTACTCCATTGAAATGTTTTTACAACAAAAACATAAATATCAGGGGGAACAGGGATAAATTTTTTTATAAGATTATCCAACCATTCTTTACAACTATCTCCAGAGCAAGCTATTTCCTCCTGCCAATCCATTGGAAAATTTATAATATCAAGATAATGAAAGTTAAATAGTTTTTTAAATTCTTTCATTGGAGAAGCATCAAAAAATGTTCTTTTGTCTTCCCAACCACCCCAACAAACATCATAAAGAAGAAAGTTTATTGTTTTATGAAAATTTCCTAACTCGGATTCACTATACTGGACAGGAATAAAGACTATATCTATCCTTCTTTTATCATTTCCATTATTTATAAATTTTTGATGAGAAAATATTTTTATACTATCTATGCTCTTTAATTTTGGAGAATAGATTTTTTTCTCTTTTATTGTTAATAATGAAATATTTTTCTTAAAATAATTGCTTTTAACTGGCGATATTTCCTCATCTATGGAGAAAGGATGTAAAAGTTCATAAAAAAAAATTCTTTTGTATTGAATGGAGGTTGGAATTTCCACTGAAAATATTATCTCTTTAAATTGTTTTTCTCCTGCTTTATAAGAAGTGTAAGGAGCATCAAGGTCAAAAGAATAGAGAGTAGGATCAAAAATTCTTGTTTTATATATAATCTTGTGATTATCTCCCTCAAAAACAATTTCCCAGTCTCCAATTTTTCTTCTTATATTAATTGGTGGTTCTATTGTTTTCTTTTCTCCAAGATATGATATCTTATTATTGCTGTATTTAAAATAAAGTTTTTTTATTCCTGCTTCTGAGGAAAACAAAAGATTAGTCATTAAATATATTGTTAAAAAAAAGATTAATTTAAGCGGCACTAACCTCTTTTTTTTTCCACACAGATTTAATGTTTTCATGTTGTCACCTTAACAGTAATTTCAACACATAAATAATAATAACAGTATTACACACTATTGTCAATAAACAAAAAAAATCGTTAACATTTCTACAAAAAAAATGAGGATAATGCTATTGCTATGGCATCTGATTCATCCTCTTTAAGATATTTCGGCAAATTATTAATGAAATTTTTAAGATTCCTTTTTATTTGTTCTTTATCTGCCCTTCCATAACCAGTTATTATTATCTTTACCTCTGTCGGAGCCACTACCTTTATTTCTAATCCGTATTTTTTTGCAAGAAAAATAATTGCCCCTTTAAGATGAGCTGATTTTAAGGCACTTTTTATATTTAATCCTCTAAAAATGTCTTCTATTACTAAAAGTGTTAAAATATTTTCCTTTAATAAATTTTCTATCTTCTTGCTTATTTCAAATATTTTGTCTTCAAAATTCTTGCTTTTTGCCCTAAAAATCCCACTTTTTAATAAGATATATTCACCACCTTCTTCTTTTTTTATTATTGCATAACCTGTTTTGTTTAATCCGGGATCTATACCTAATACACTAACTGCTGGCAAATTTTTCTATCTCCTCATCACTAATGTCAAAATTTGCCCATACATTCTGAATATCATCATGGTCTTCTAAAACTTCCATTAATTTTAACATCTGGGAAGCTTGTTTGCCACTTAATTTGACATAGGTTTGAGGAATAAGCCCAATTTTTGCTTCTTCATAAGGAATATCCGCTTCTTTTATTGCATTAAGCACATTTTCAAAATCTTCAGGTTTCGTATAAACAGTAAAGGTTGATTCTTCCTCCTGGATATCTTCTGCACCTGCGTTTATAGCTGTTTCCATAAGTTTTTCTTCATCAATCTTATCCTTTTCAAAAACCAAAAATCCTTTTCTATGAAACATCCATGCCACACATCCGGATTCTCCTAAATTGCCGCCATGTTTAGAAAAAATATGCCTTATCTCTGCCACAGTTCTGTTCCTATTATCAGTTACTGCCTCTATGTAAACAGCAACACCTCCCGGACCATATCCTTCATATTTTACCTCCTCATAGTTAGCTCCCTCAATTTCTCCGGTTCCTCTTTTTATAGCTTTTTCAATATTATCTTTAGGCATATTAGCAGCTTTTGCATCCTGAATGGCTTTTCTTAATCTTGGATTTTTTTCTGGATCTCCCCCACCCTCTCTCGCTGCTATCTGAAGTTCTCTTATAAGTCTTGTGAAGATTTTACCCCTTTTAGCATCTACAGCAGCCTTTTTGTGTTTTATTGAATGCCATTTGGAATGTCCGGACATTATTTCCTCCTTCAGTTTTTTTGATAAAAAATTTTAACACATAGTTTTCCATCTTTCAAATTAAATTTTATTTAAGCAATCTAATAAAACATCAGGGAGAGTAAAACTCCCCCTGATTATATTAATTTTCTTTCTTTTTCTTTTCCTCTATTGAGGCTTGAGCTGCTGCAAGCCTTGCAACTGGTACTCTATAAGGAGAACAGCTCACATAATTAAAACCTGTTCTATGGCAGAATTTGACTGAAGATGGTTCTCCTCCATGTTCTCCGCAAATTCCTATTTTAAGATTCGGATTTGTACTTCTTCCTTTGTTAACACCTATTTTTATTAATTCTCCTAACCCTTTCTGATCTATTGCCACGAAAGGATCAACAGTATAAATTCCCTTCTCAATATATTCAGGCAAGAATTTACCGGCATCATCTCTGGACAATCCAAATGTTGTCTGAGTTAAATCATTTGTCCCAAAAGAGAAGAATTGAGCTGTTTGAGCAATTTCATCCGCAGTTAAAGCTGCTCTTGGAAGTTCTATCATCGTTCCAATTAAATAGTCAACCTTTTCTCCCTTTTCTTTAAATACTTCATTTGCAGTTTTAACTATAACCTCTTTCTGAAGTTCAAGTTCCTTATGATGTCCTACCAGAGGAACCATAATTTCAGGTTCTACATTTATTCCTTCTTTTTTAACTTCTATTGCAGCTTCAAGTATTGCTCTTGTCTGCATCTCTGTAATCTCAGGATAGCTGATACCGAGTCTGCAACCTCTATGACCCAACATCGGGTTCATCTCTTTTAATGATTCAACTTTATTTTTTAGATCTTCATAGGAAATTCCCATTTCTTTGGCAAGTTCTTTTATTTCTTCATCAGTATGGGGCAAAAATTCATGTAAGGGAGGATCAAGAAGCCTTATTGTGACAGGAAAGCCTGCCATTTCTTTAAAAATTCCTATAAAATCTTCTCTCTGCATCGGTAAAATTTTTGCAAGAGCTTTTTTTCTCCCTTCAAGATCATCAGCCAAAATCATTTCTCTTACAGCTTGAATTCTTTCTCCTTCAAAAAACATGTGCTCTGTCCTGCAAAGACCTATTCCCTCCGCTCCGAATTTTCTTGCTACCGCACTATCTTTGGGAGTGTCTGCATTTGTTCTTACTCCTAATTTTCTGAATTCATCTGCCCATTTCATTAGCTTTGCATATTTTTGATAAACAGGAGCATCTTCAGGTTTTAAGGTTCCCTCAATTAAGACCTGAACCACTTCTGATGGTATTACTTTAAGTTGTCCCTTTATAACCTCTCCGGTATTTCCATCTATTGAAATCCAATCTCCCTCTTTAATCACTGTATCTTTAGCCTTCATTTCCTTCTTTTCATAATCTATCTCAAGAGCACCACATCCTACAATACAGGTTTTACCCATTCCTCTTGCAACAACAGCTGCATGGGATGTCATACCACCTCTTGCTGTCAAAATACCTTCAGCAGAATTCATTCCTTTAATATCTTCCGGTGATGTTTCTTCCCTTACCAAAATAACCTTTTCTCCTTTTGCAGCCCATTCTTCTGCATCTTCAGCAAAGAACACAACTTTACCCGTGGCAGCTCCAGGACCTGCCGGAAGCCCTTTTGCAAAAATTCTATTTTCAGATTTAGCCTTTTTCTTATCCTCAGGATCAAAAATCGGATTCATCAATTGAGTTAAATGATCTCCTTCAATTCTTAAAATTGCTTCTTCAGGTGTTATTAAACCTTCATCAACCATATCAATTGCAATATTAACCGCAGCAAAGCCTGTTCTTTTTCCTGTTCTTGTTTGAAGCATCCAGAGTTTTCCTCTTTCTATAGTAAACTCAAGGTCCTGCATATCTCTATAATGTTTCTCAAGTTTCTGATAAACCTCAACAAGCTCTTTATAAACTTCAGGCATATATTCTTCAAGAGATGGGTATTTAGCTTTTCTCTCCTCCTCACTAATACCATGCTCCTGGGCCCATTTCCTTGAATCTTCAAGAGTTATTGCTTGAGGAGTTCTTATTCCTGCAACGACATCCTCTCCCTGAGCATTTATTAAAAATTCACCAAAGAATTTCTTTTTCCCAGTAGCTGGATCTCTCGTAAAGGCAACTCCTGTTGCGCTATCATCACCCATATTCCCATAAACCATAGCGACAACATTTACAGCAGTACCCCAATCATCAGGGATATGATGCATTCTTCTGTAAGCTATGGCTCTTTCATTATCCCAAGATTCAAACACTGCATCTATTGCCATCCATAGCTGTTTGTAAGGATCCTGAGGGAAATCTTCCCCTTTTTCTTCTCTTACAAACTTTTTATATCTTTCAACAAGTTCTTTCAAGTCATCTGCTGAAAGGTCCGTATCGTATGTAGCTCCTTTCTCTTTTTTTAATTCACTCAATATATGTTCAAACTTTGAAGAATCTATTCCCATTACAACATTTCCGAACATTTGAATAAATCTTCTATAGCTATCCCAGGCAAACCTTTGATTGTTTGTTAATTTGGCTAATCCTTCAACTGTTTTATCATTTATTCCTAAATTTAATACAGTATCCATCATACCGGGCATTGAAACCCTTGCTCCCGATCTTACGGAAACCAGTAAAGGATTTTCGGGATCTCCGAATTTTTTGTTAACCATTTCTTCAACTTTTTTTAGAGCATCTAAAACTTGCTCTTTAAGTCCTTCAGGATACGATTTGTTCTTGTAATAATAGGTGCAAACCTCTGTTGAGATTGTGAATCCCGGTGGAACAGGTATGCCGAGGCTTGCCATTTCAGCTAAATTTGCTCCTTTACCTCCTAAAAGATCCTTCATTTTTGCGTTTCCTTCCGCGCTCCCTCCTCCAAACAGGTACACGAATTTACTCATCACTAAACCTCCGAATATATATTTTTAATCCTTGATTTTATAATATTTGTGAAATCAGATAAAGAGAAAGGCTTTTTTAAAACAGGAATTTTGTGAATATTAGAAATGTTAATTAATTCCCTATCCTGAGGATTCGCTGTGACAAAAACCAATCTGTTCTCTACACCTTTATTTTTCAATTTTCTAAAAACATCCAGACCGGAAAACTTTGATAAATTAACATCTGAAACTATTAAATCAAAGTCTTCTTTTTCAATCAGATCGATTGCTTCTTCTCCGGAAAAAGCATTTTTCAGATTTGAAAAACCTTCCATACTGAGGATTTCATCCATAAGTTCAACAAGTGATTCTTCATCATCAATTATCAAAATTTTTGCTTCCTCTATCCTTTTTTCTTTCTTTTTCTCTGTTTTTTTCACTATTTTAGCAGAAAAAGACAATTTTACCTCTGTTCCTTCTTCTTTTTTACTTTTTATCTCCAGGTTACCCCCGTAAGTGTGAACAAAGCCATGGACAAAGTTAAGCCCGAGTCCAGGATAGTTTTTCTTTGTTGTATAAAAAGGTTCTGTTACTTTCTCAATTTTATCCTCTTCAATTCCTATCCCATTATCTTTTACTCTTATAAAAAATTGGTAATCTTTATAATCTGTAAAAATTTCTATAATTTTTGTTTCCTTATTTGATTCTTTTGTTGCATCAATTGCATTGGCAAGAAGATTAGAAACAACATCTCTCAAATGTATTTTGTTAAAATAAATCTTTGGAAGCTCTTTGTTAAAATACTTTTTAATTGTTATATTATAACCTTTGGTTCTATATTCAAGAAGTACGATAGTTTCTTCAATTGTCTCATTAATATCTATAACTTCTTCCCTTTCTTTAAGAAGAGAAAAGTGTTCAAGAATATTGTTTAAAAGATTAATTGCTTCTTCTGTATTTTTATTGATTTTTTCCATTTTCTCCAATTCTTTTCCCTGTAAACTATTTAATAACATCTCTGAGTATCCCAGGAT
>JALXDT010000156.1 GCA_027070475.1 Candidatus Aminicenantota bacterium
ATATTAAAATTATGATATAATTAGGGACAATTTTTTAGGAGGTTTTTTCATGAAAAGAAAAATTGCAGTGTTTTTTTTGATGGCTGCTCTTTTAATCGGTTTTGGTTATTCAAAAATGTTTGAAAAGGGAGGGAAGTATCTTACTCCTCAAATAGGACTCAATTCCTACGCTATTCCTATAGGTGTAAGTTTTGGTATAGGAGTCACAGAGAACATTGAAGCAGGAGCTTCAGTGCTTTATCTCTCATGGAGTGATGAATATTATAAGTATGCTGTTGTTATGCCAAGTGTGGAAGCTTTTTATCACTTTAAGGTAAATGTAAAAGGATTAGATCCTTTTGCAGGTTTAAATCTTGGATATTTTTATTTTACAGGAGATCTTGGAAGCTATACAAGCGGATTATTCCTTTCTCCTTTTATAGGGTCAAGATATTATTTTTCACCTAAAACTGCTGCCATGTTGAAATTATATTTTTCAGCAGGAACTCTCTCAGGAGCAGGTTTTGTCGGTGGTGTGACATTTCAGATCTAAAATCTTTCAATCAAATAAAAAAGGGGAGAGATATCTCCCCTTTTTTTATTTAACTATTTATTATTTAAGGCCTAGAAGAAAAGTTTATAGGGGGTAAATTCAAAAATTTGTGAAAATTTACTTTCATTATTAAAGCTATCTGAAGCTTTAATTCCTATAAAGTATTTTTTACCGGGTTGAAGAAATATCTCAAACTTTAATCCTTTTTCAACTTTTAAAAGTTTGTTTAATTTATTTATTTTTTCTCCATAGTAAATAGAAAAATGGTCAAAATCTGGATCTGGATTTACGGATAAACTAACTTCCACTCCAACTAATTTGGTTATTAGATTAACCTTATAATGGTAACCCAGCACTATTGGTATCTCAGGAGGATAGTTTTTTAAAAATTCAAACCATTTTTCAGCCATCAATTGATATCCTTTTTCCGATGGATGTACTGTATCTGACATTAAAGAGAAATAACCTCCATCTGTTTCCGGATAATTTAAAAAAATATCAAAAAAATCAATCAAAGGAATTTCATACTTGTTTGCCAGCTCTTTTATGCCATTAGAAACCTCTATACTCCTTTCTCTATAAATACCCTCTCCCCATTTTCCATTTCTTGGGATAATAGTGGTTAATATTAGCCTCATATTATACTTCAGGGCTGTTTTGACCATCTGTTCAATATTGAAAAGAATATACGAAACAGGAAATCTCCTTACAAAAAGGCAATCATTCGTTCCCTCGTGAAACAATAAATATTTTGCTCTATCCTTTAATACTATCGATTCAAATCTCTTCAAACCATCCTCTGTAACTTCTCCCGGAATACCTTCATTGTAAACAGTTCCTCCATACCATTCATTATCAATTAACAATTGCAATCGTGGGATATACCCCCTATCAGGTGCCTCTTCCCTATTTATATATCCATAGGTAATACTGTCACCAAAACCTAAAAAACCATAATAGCTGAAACTACCTGTTTCTCTATTGAATTTGTTTTCAAAAAAATAAGAATCTCCTCCGTTAGCAATACTTTTTTGTTTTATCTCTGTTTTTTTGTTGGAAAAAATTGATTCTATATTTATAAAACCTTTTTTATATCCTCTCTTTGTAAATTTATAGTAATTTAGTTTTAAGCCATCCTTAGACACACTTAAAG
>JALXDT010000157.1 GCA_027070475.1 Candidatus Aminicenantota bacterium
CGTAAAAGTAAGAAGAATGTCAAAAATAATTAGTAATAAAGGTAATAAAGTAAGAATTAATAGTGATAAAATAAAAGAAAAGGTTCATCCGGAGAATCTTTTTAAAGAAAAAGAAAAGTATTCAAAAGTGAAAAGTGAAAAAATAGCTCTTGAAAAAATTATACCCCAAAATAGGAATAAGAAGACAAAAAAGACAAATATAAACAATAAAAAAGCAGATTTGAAAGATACTGCAAATAATGAAGTTTCTTTAAAAATTGTGAAAGAACAGGAAAAAAGTTCTGTCCGAAAAGCAAAAGTTTCAAAGGTAGAGGAAATTAAAATTTCCCCCGATACAAAGGAGATAAAGTTTGAAAATTTCAAACCCGAAAAACCAAAAGTCAATAATGTAGAGGTCAGGAAAAGCAACCTAATTGAGGAGGTTGCAAGGATTGTTCAGAATACAACTCCAAAAGGCAATAAAATTTTTAGAATTCACATTGAACCTCCCGAGCTTGGGAAAATGTATATTCAACTTTCCTTTTCTCAGGATAAGAAAATGGATATGAAGATATATGTTCAGAAACCCGAGGTGCAGCACTATCTAAACTCAGGGATAGAGATATTGAAAACAAATATTGAAAATCTCGGTTTAAAATTTGATCTTCCAGTAATCCAGACTTTGAGTGAATTTAATTCTGGAGAAAAGGGAAATGAAAAAGGTAAAGAGGGAGAATCTCAGAAAAAGATTAAATTTAGAGTTTTTACAGATAGCAAAGAAAATTCAGAGTATTATGAAGAATATATAGGAGTTATGGATTATTTGAGCGGAAGGGTTGATATAAGAGCTTAACCTTCTAATTAAGCAAAAAGAACATATCTGTATAATAATGGGGAGTTAATTCTTCCTCTGTTGACAGTTGGATAAGTTTATCCCATCTATACCTTGCTCCATACTTAAATATTTTATCAATCAGAAATTTTCCTATCTCTTTTTTCCCATAATAGGGGACAATTAAGGTCCCGGTCTTTTTATAGATATGTGTAATTATGTAATTGTTTAATTGGGATGCAAGAATTTCACCTAATAGATAATTGTGATAATAAACAGGATCAGTTACTATGTGTATCTTAGCAGCAAAGTCAGGTTTATTCCTATTTTCAGGTTTTTTCATAAGTTGATACTTTCCCTTTAGTTTCCACCATAGAGTATTCAAATCCTGATCAGGATTATAGTAAAGTTCTCTTTCAAACCTCATCATAACCTGAGCCCATCTTGAAAAAATCAGTTGAGATGCCAAGAAATTCTTTATCATTAAAGGTGTTAACTCTTTTATTTGCTTATCAGACAGTTCCAAAGCTTTTTTCAGCCATTTTGGGTTTTTTGAAAGTCTTCCGAAAAGCATTGCAATAGCTTCCGTTACAAAAATATGGGCTTCTTCTTTTAAAAAATACGGAAGGTTTTTATTAATGTACTTTGAATAGGCTGCATGTCCAAATTCATGAAGAGCTGTTTCCATCCATTGCGAATTATCCTTTATATTCATTAAAACTCTTACATCTCCATCTCTGCCGATCATTATTTCAAAAGCATGGGGGTTTTTACCTTTCTTTTCGTAAAAATCACTCCTTTTGATAATATCTTTTAAGTCTATGCCTATGCTTTTATAAAAATTATCAGCTATCTTTATAATATCTTTTCCCTTGAACAAATAATCCGTATTTTGTTCAAAAATTGAAAGTCCTTCCTGAAAATAAGGATCATCATAGTGCCATGGCATTATTTCATCAGGGCTTATATTGAATTTTTTTGATAATTTTAAATCTATTTCGGCCTTTAATTTTTTATAAATATCTTTTGTCTTATTATCAACTTCATCAAATATTGCCAGAATGTCTTCCTCTGTCTGCTCAGATGTTTCCAGTGCCATTATGTAATAATTCTTAAATCCTAAATCTCTTGCAGCTTTGTTTCTCATTTTAACCAGTTTTAAAAAATCACCTATAACTATTTCCCCTACCTCTTTTGAGGCTAACCAGTATTTTTTTCTCTCTTCCGAATTATTTGATTTTTTCAAAATCTCATAAATTTTGTTTATCGTTATCTCTTTACCATCCACCTTCGGTCTGTATTTTGAAAACTCCCTTTCAATCCTTGTTTCAAGGATAATAATTTCATCCCTTAAAGATTTAGGAATTTGATTTTTTAAAAAATTAAGATAGAGAATGTCTAATTCTCTTTTAATTTCAGGCTCTGTGATTTTCCCCCTCTCTCTAATCTCTTTTAAAGTTTTAAAATTATCCTTGTTTGAATAAATATCCGCAAGCTTTTTTGTATATCCTTCATATTCTGAATAAAAATTGTTTTTTCCAGTCGTTGCAGCTTTCCAGTAAGAAAGTGAAGCTTTTTTCTCTATTGGTTTTACCTTTCTTTCTATATTCTTAATAAAAATTTCTGCTTTCTTATCATAATCTGTTTTACTACAGGATGAAATTATCATTAGAATACCTCCTATAAGAAACAAAAGGGAGAAAATCTTTTTTGTTTGCATTTAAATATTTTTTTCTATTGCCTCAATAAGTGAATTTAAATAATCATGGAGTTCTTCCAAAGTTCCATCATTCATTACAAAAAAATCAGCTTCTCCCATGCAGGCGCCTACCTGTTGACCATCTGGAGGTTCATTAATTCCCCACTCTCTTATTAATTTTTTTTCTATCTCATCATCACTTAAGGGATCTGAGCCCCTTTTTCTATTCTTTACTCTCTGTATTAATGTTTCTTTTGGAGCAGCCACTGCAAGAAGAAAAAAGTTTTCCATTTTTCTTAACTCTTTTATTTCGGCAGGATTTCTTATTCCATCTATAACCCAGTTCAATTCAGGAGCTTCACTCCCAATTTTTTCTCTAACTCTTTTACCTAAAACTCCAGCTCCCTCCTCTTTTCTAAGACTATTACCCACCATCATAAGATTTTCTCTCGTTTCCTCAAGTTCTCTTTTCCTAAGCTCCTCTCTAACCATATCAGAAAGGGAGATATAGTTAAATCCTTTTGATTTTAAAAATTTTGAAACCTCTCCTTTCCCTGAAGCAAGAGGTCCTGTAAGGCCAATTTTTATACTTTTCATTATTTACCGGGACACTGTTTTACAATTTTTTCAGGAAGGTTTTTATTACCATAAGCCTTATCAAAATGATTGCTAAAATCCTGAGCTAACTTGTCAGCTCTTTTTTCAAATTCTTCTTTATTCTTCCATGTAAATTTAGGATCTAAGATCTCTGAAGGAACATCACCTGGACATCTTTTAGGAATATTTATGTGGAATCGTGGATCTTCATAATACTCCAGATCTCTTAATTTCCCTGTTACCGCTGCTTCGACAATTTTTCTTGTAATATCAATATCAAATCTTTTACCTACACCATATGGGCCGCCTGTCCATCCGGTATTTATCAGATAAACATCCGTATTGTGTTTCCTCATCTTTTCTCCTAACATTTCCGCATATTCATTCGGATTTCGAGGCATGAAAGGTTCTCCGAAAAATCTTGAAAATGTTGAAACAGGATCAACAATTCCTGTTTCAGTTCCAGCAAGTTTGCTTGTATATCCCATTAAAAACCACAACATTGCCTGCTCTTCATTGAGTTTTGCCACAGGAGGTAAAACTCCGTTTGCATCAGCAGTAAGAAATATTATTGTTTTAGGATGTCCTGAAGTAGAGGATTCCTTGATATTTGATAAATAAACGAGTGGATATGAAGATCTTGAGTTCTCTGTTAATCTTGCATCATAAAAATCAAACTCACCATCTGGATATATCATTGCATTTTCCACTATTGCTCCATGGTTGAGATAATCATCTTTGTGCATAACAGCATTGTAGATTTCGGGTTCTTTTTCAGCGCTGAGTCTTATCATTTTCGCATAGCAACCATTTTCAAAATTTGCAATACCATCATCGCTCCATCCATGCTCATCATCTCCAAGCAAAGCCCTTTCAGGATCAGCTGACAATGTTGTTTTCCCTGTTCCCGAAAGCCCTAAAAACAAAGCTGAACTTCCATCCTTTCCTTCATTTGCTGATGCATGAAGAGGTAATATACCCTTTTCAGGCAAATAATAATTCATGACTGTGAACATGAGTTTTTTAACAGAGCCAAGATATGCAGATCCTATGACAATTCCTGCCCTTCTATCATAGTCTATAGCAATGGCCATATTTGTTGTCTCACCGCTCGGTAATTTTCTTAACCTTCCTTCATATCTTTTTCTATCCAGTTTATCGTAAGGTAAAACAAAAAGTGTGAAAGGAGAATCTGAAAAAATGCTCTTTGAAATACCCGATGGTACAGGTCTGAACATATTGTCTGTGAAAAGAGCTGTTAAAGCTTTATCTGTTATGGTCTTTACAGGAAGGGCATATTTACTGTCCGCCCCTATTACTCTATTTGTGACAAATATTTCATCTTTGCCTTTCAAAAGATTTAAAGCATCCTCCAAGAGCATATCAAAGGTTCTTTCATCAATCGGTATATTGTATGGGGAATCCCAATCTATATTGTTTTCACTCTCTTTTCTTTTTACTGTTACAGTGTCTTTGGGACTTCTTCCGGTTGACTCAGGTGGAGTCCATGTTGCCAGTGCTCCATTTTTGCTTACAATTGCTTCCTTTCTTTCAACACTTCTTTTAATTAATTCACTTCTTTTTAAATCCTCTTTTACATTATTATGGCCATTTAAAAGGTTTTTGGCCATTTCTTCTATCTTCATGGAAAAACCACCTCCTTATAATAAATTATAGGATTATAAAATAAAAATTACTACTTATCAACATTTACAAACTATTTTTTTCCTTTTATTGCAAAATTAGTCTCTGAGAAGAGATATTGGTTTAGAAGATCTATGTTATAGTTAATTGTTGAATCTTCAGTTTCCTTTAATTTTATATCCGGAAGCATGGAAAGAATTATTTCAACATTGGAGAATCCGTTTTTTTCAAATAAAAATCTCAATAATTCGGGATGAACAGCTGTTTTGTGAGTAGGATCAAGTAAAAAAATCTGGGAAAAGGAAAACCAGGAGAGAGGATTTATTGTTTCAAGAATAAGGATCCCCCCTTTTTTTAGTTTTTTGTAGCTCAGGTTAATTAATTTTTTTATTTCACCATAATTTAAATGTTCAATAACCTGCGATGAGAAAATTCCATCAAGTGAATTATCCTCTTTCTTCTCAAGAAAAGCCAATAGGTCGTCTTTAAAAACCTTTAAGCCTTTTCTTTTAGCTATCTTCACCATACCATCATCAATATCAACACCGATACCGAATCTTCCGTTTTGTTCCAGAATTTCCAGAAACTCTCCTCTTCCACAGCCAAGGTCAAGAATGAGACTCTTTTCAGGAAAATATTTAATATAGCTTTCCAGAGATTTTTTAAGTTCCTCTTCCTTTCTAAACCTTCTTTCAAAAGCTGAATAATCTGCAAGCTCTATTATTGAGAGTATCTCATCTTTTTCACTTTGTTCTAACTTTTTTCCCTCTTTCAGCTTTCTTAAAGTTTCTCCTATCTCATTGAATTCAAGAAGAAGAGTTCTAACATCTTCATAAATAGCTGATAGCCTGTCAATCTGCCACAAAATGCTCTTGAAATGAAGGGTTGCATGATTATTAGAGAGTGCATCCCACTTTTTATCTTTTACATCTATCAATTTTAACAGAATTTCCTCTTTTTTTTGAATTAAACCTATTATGGAAGAAAATTCACCAACTTGTAGTTTTCCGAGCAAGGAAGAACGGTTTCTCACGCGTGGATTGCCAGTCACTGCTCCAACGCGAGAATCTGTATCTTTAACAAAATGTGTCATCAACCAATGCACGGTATTTGGGTCAAGAACGGCATCACCGTCAATGCCAACAATAAAATCATGGTTGCAAATCATGGCTGCCATATTCATGGCGGTGGCTTTGCCTTGATTGGTTGCAAGATGTGCAACACGTAAGTTCGGGTATTTTTCTTGCAGAGCATCCAGCACTTCGCCAGTGTTGTCACTG
>JALXDT010000158.1 GCA_027070475.1 Candidatus Aminicenantota bacterium
AGAGGAGGCTGGTTTTACAAAAATATCTTTTAATAATTTTTCCATAGAAGCTTTATCAATTTTTCTTGAATCAACAAGCAATTTTATGTTTTCAAAAGCTTTCTCAACATCGGACGTTAATTTTGAGCTCTTTAAAACCTCTTTCACAATTTTAACAACATTCTCATTGACTTCACTTTCTCTGACAAGTTCAAATTTTATATTTTCCCCTTTCTCAACAACCCTTAAGGTTAACTCCTCTCCAATATTTACATTAAATTTCATCCTTGCTTTTATCCTGAATCCACTTAAATCTAAAAGGGATTCCTGCCCTTGCTTGGCTAAAACTTTAGCCCTCACTTTATCCCCCACTTTTAAAGCCTTTATATTAAAAAGCGTTTTTTCTAATTCTGAAATTCTTATCTTTACTTCAAAAGGAATTTCCTTAACTATTACTTTCATCCTTTTACCACTAAAAGGGGTCTTAATTTTGCAACCTTAACCGAAATTCCGGCTTTTTCTATAGTATCAACTACAAGAGATACATCCTTATAAGCTTCTGGCATTTCTTCCATAATTGTTCTCCTGCTATCAGACCTAACAAAAATTCCCTTCTCTTTTAACTCTTTTTCTATTGACCTTCCTTTAGCTTTTTTTACGGCCTTGTGCCTTGACAAAACCCTTCCAGCGCCATGGCAAGAGGTTCCGAAACTTTCTTCCATGGCTCTTTCAGTTCCTGTTAAGACATATGAATATCTACCCATATCTCCTGGAATCAAAACTGGTTGTCCAATCTCTTTGTAAACATCAGGTATTTCAGGGTGGTTGGGAGGAAAAGCTCTCGTCGCTCCTTTTCTGTGAACAGCAACCGTTTTTTTCTTTCCATTTATTTTATGCTCCTCCTTTTTAACAATATTATGAGCATGATCATAAATCAATTTCATTCCTAATTTATTATAGGATTTTCTAAAAACCTTTTCAAAGCTTTCCCTGACCCAATGCATAATAACCTGTCTGTTAACCCATGCAAAATTTGCAGCAGAAGCCATTGCCTTCAAATAATCCTGTCCCTCTCTCGATTGAATAGGAGCGCACGCAAGCTCTCTATCGGGGAGCTCTATTTTGTACTTTTTAATTGCACTTTCCATTATGTCAATATAGTCAGAAGCCACCTGATGCCCAAAACCCCTTGAACCTGTATGTATCATAATCGTAATTTTCCCTTTAACAAGTCCCAATGTATCAGCCTTTTTTTTGTCAAATATCTCATCAACAACCTGGACTTCCAGAAAATGATTGCCTGAACCAAGAGTCCCAATCTGCTTTTTCCCCCTCTCAAATGCTTTTTTACTTACCTTAGATGGATCAGCTCCTTCTAATTTGCCAGAAGACTCTGTTCTTTCCAGATCCAAAGACTCGCCAAAACCATTTTCAACAGCCCACTTGCTACCATTTACTATTAAATCTTCCATCTGAGTCTTTGTTAATTTTAATTTCCCAGTGGAGCCCACACCAGATGGGATATTTTTAAATAAGATACTTAAAAGCGAATCTTTAACCTTTAAAATATCTTTTTCCTCAAGATCAGTTTTAATAAGTCTTACTCCACAATTTATATCATATCCAACTCCGCCAGGAGAAACTATTCCTTCATACCAATCTGTTGCAACCACTCCGCCTATCGGAAGGCCATATCCATAATGTATATCAGGCATCGCTATTGAAGCTTTAACTATTCCCGGTAAAGTAGAGGAATTAACTACCTGCCTTATAACATCTTCCTCAAAAGCAGTCTTATAAAGTTCATCTGTCATAAAAATCCAGGCTGGTACTCTCATACCGGGAAAACTTCCTACCGGAATCTCAAATTTATAGTCATTAATCCTTTTTAATTTCTCAATCATCAATGCCTCCTTTAAAATTTTACATTAAAGAATTACTCTTTTCAAATAATAGGATAAATGTATAAGAAGTAAAGGGGTAGAGTGTAAGCCGAATTCTGTCTTGAGAGGTCATTAATCTGAGGTTATGGTTACCCATAACCTTTTGCGGCTTACCCGGGATATCGGGCGGGCAACCCTTAACATCCCTGTTTAGCCTTGCTCCGGGTGGGGTTTGCCATGCCTCCACCATTACTGGTAGAGCGGTGAGCTCTTACCTCACCTTTTCACCCTTGCCCCGCACCAACTTCTGGTGTTTAAAAACCCCAGGAGTTGGTGCGGGGCGGTTTGTTTTCTGTGGCACTTTCCTTTTTGGTATCATAACCAAAACCCTGCATTACAGGGCACCCTGCCCTTTGGAGTTCGGACTTTCCTCCCCAACATCATGCTGAGGCGACCTCTCCTCTACCCCTTTACTTCTTATACCTAATTCTTTTATCTTTTTCATCAGATTCACTCTTGACATTCCGATTTCTCTTGCTGTTTTTGCAACATTATAATTATAAAACTTCAACTTATATTCTATAAATCTTTTTTCGGCTTCATTCAAATAAACTTTATAATTTTTAAAATTTTTTGGTTGAGGAAAAGAGAAAGAAGGATCTTCAAAAATAGAGAAAATATTCTCAAGCTTCACTATTTGATCAGGGATAAAGACATAAACTCTCTCCACAAAATTTCTCAATTCTCTAACATTACCTTTCCAATCTCTTCCTTTCAAGTATTCTAAAAGTTTTGGTTCAAACTTTTTCTCCTCTATTCCCATTTCAATCGAAAACTTTCTTGAAAAATATTCGACTAATAAGGGAATATCTTCCTTTCTCTCTCTCAAAGGAGGGACTTTAAGCATAACAACATTTAGTCTAAAATAAAGATCTTCCCTGAATTTTCCTTTTTTTATTTCCTCCACTAACTCCTTATTTGTTGCAGCAAGTACCCTCACATCAATGTTCTCCGTTTTATTTTCACCTATTCTCTGAATTTCTCCATTCTCAATAACTCTCAAAACTTTTGCCTGTGCTCTCAGGGAAAGATCACCAATTTCATCAAGAAAAATAGTTCCCTTGTCAGCTTCCTTAAATTTCCCAACTTTATTCTCTATTGCACCTGTAAAAGAACCCTTTCTATGCCCGAAAAGTTCACTTTCCACAAGCTCTTCAGGTATGGCTGCGCAATTCAGGTGAATAAAAGGGTTAAACTGTCTCTGGCTATATAAATGAATATTTCTCGCAACTAATTCTTTTCCTGTTCCGCTTTCTCCCAAGATCAATACTGTAGAATTTGTTTTTGCAACTTTTTTAATCTGATCTTTTAATCTTTTGATTTCCTCAGATTCTCCCACAATTTCATACCTCTTTCTACTCTCCTCTAATTTATCAAATCCTATTTTTTTTAATTCATATCTCTCAAAAGCATTTTTTACAGTAATCAAAATTCTCTCTGATGAAAAAGGCTTTTCTATAAAATCAAAAGCGCCTAATTTAGTAGACTGAACAGCGAGATCAATATCTGCATAACCTGTTATAATAATAACTTCACTTTTTAGATCTTTTTCCTTTACCCATTTTAAAATTTCCATTCCATTTTTACCGGGAATTCTAATATCTAATACAATAACTTCAGGATTTTCCCTCTCTATTAACTCCATTCCCTTTATCCCATCCTCAGCCTCAAGTATAGTATAAGCTTCTCTTTTAAAGATATTTTTCAATGATTCTCTAATTCCTATTTCATCATCAATTATTAATAGTTTCATATTTTATTATAACATTAATGGTAAAGTTTTAGGAGAAATCAAGATAAGCAAAAATAGTCTCCCTTTTAATTGATAGTGATAAGAGATAAGTCCATTTACTATTTTCACACATCCGATCACTCATATTTCCCTTTACATACACCTACTTAACTTAAACCCTAAATATTAAACAAATAAGTTTAAAAAACTACCGGTAAATCTTTATTCTCTAAATAAATAATTCCCTTTTTTGAAGAAAAAAGAATATTAATGCTCTTTATAATAACCTCATTCCCATATGCCTCTTTTAAAAGAGAATCCATCTCAGGACTAATCTCCGCGTTAGGCATAAAAGCTCTTACAGAGGGTAAACTCGAAATAAAAAATGCCATTGTCTCTTTACCTCTTTTTTTCAATTTTATTAAATCCTTAATGTGTCTTTCGCCTCTTACAGAAGGTGCATCCGGATAAAGAGCGAAATCGCCTCTTCTCATGACAGCACTCTTAATCTCCACAATCACCTCTCTATCGCCTCTTTTTAAAACATAATCAAAAGTTGAATTTAGAAATTTTGGATTTCTCCTAAAATCAAAACCATAGAAATCTTTAAGAATTCCTTTTTCTATTATTTTTTCAAAAGCTTTCATATGCAATGATGTGTCTATAACACTCAACCTATCTTCCTCTTCTCCAAAGGCAAAGATACGGTATTTTAAGGATCTACCCTTAATAGGGATGGAAAAACATTTATTCCCCTCAATAAAGAAATCTTTTAATCTTCCGGTATTGTTTGTATGAGCTTTCTCTATGTTTCCGTTTATGTTAAGTTCAACAACAAATCTATTCTTTCTCCTAATAAATATACATTCAAAATAATTAGAGATTTTTAAAAGCTCTGTCATTTAGACAAAGGAAATTCTACTATAACCTTTGCTCCCCCCTCCACCTTATTTTCAAGGGCGATTCCCCCACCATGTTCAATTACAATCTTTTGGGCAAGAGTAAGTCCGAGTCCGCGATGATCTTTAGTATATTTTGTTGTGTAAAAAGCATTCAATGTTTCATTAATATCTTCAAACCCCCTTCCATTATCTTCAATAATTATAATCAAAGAATCATCTTCTTCTTTCAATACCACAGATACTTCCTTTTCTTTCACATACTCATTCTCTTTTAGCTCTTCAACAGCATTTTCCAATATATTTGATATAGCTACTGATATTTGATGAAGATTACCAAAAAATTTAACATCTTTCTTAATATCCACCTTAAATTTAATATCTCTGTTTTTCTCTCTAAATTCTTCAACTTTTTCCCGTAAAAGTCTGGAAAGATTAAAGTGTCCTTTTGTAGTTATTGAGCTTGATACAAGAGCTTTTAATTCATCCAGAAGTTTAAAAATATCCTCAATGGAGGCATAGATTTTTAAAACTCTTTGCTTTGTTTTTTTGTCAACTTTCTGGTCAATAAGTTCTGTTTCTATTTCCTCTCTCAATTCCTCCAAAGGCTCCCTCAATTCTCTTTGAAGATCCTCAAAAATTTTTCCATAGACAAGAAGATTATCTGAAAAAGCAAGATCATCTTCAGCTTTTAATATAACTTTTTTAAGATTTCTGAATTCTTCAAGCTCTCTTTCCAATCTTTCTTTTTCTTTCTTTAACTTATCCTCTCTGAGACTTTTAAGTTTTCTTAATTTCTCTCTTTTCTCAAAAATATCTTTCAAAAGCTCATTAATCTTCAAGACTGCCTGTAAAATATCCTCTGACCAATTCAATTCCAGGAACTTTTCCCCTTTTTCTTCTTTTAACTCGTGTAGTAACCTTGTCATCTCTTTGTTTTTAGACTTAAAAATCAGGGATACCAGAATACCAAAAACAAAAGCAAAACTAACATCGACCAATAAAAAAAGTTTTTTAAATGTATAAAGAGAGCCAAATATGTTTTTTTTCAATATTCCAAGAGTGAGATCACCTAAAAATTCATCATTCTTTTCTATCCTGTGTCTGTAAATCAAAAATGATTTATTCAGATCTTTTTTATTTTTAATATCTCCTATACTAACTTCTTTTGAAAACAAATTTATATCAAACAGACTATCAGGAAAATGTATTGTTAAAAGATCAATGGGTTTAGAAAAAACTCTCTTTGCTATTATTTCAATATTAGAATAATCAAAACTCTCAAACCTTTCTCTTGTTGCACTCAAAAAAATTTCACAAAATTTCCCAAGATCCTTTCGATTTCTTTCTAAAAGGGTATTTTTATAAACACTAAGTGAATAGATATATAATCCTATGGAAAAAACAAGATATAATCCTCCAAAAAATAAAAAAACCTTTATTTTTAATAAAATCCTATTTTTCATTAACATTCACAC
>JALXDT010000159.1 GCA_027070475.1 Candidatus Aminicenantota bacterium
CCTATACCAAAACTGAAAATCTCTGAACCTTCAAGAAAAAAACTCCTCTTCTCAGGAAAATATAGAGAAAACCTTGTAAGATTTATCCTCCTCGTGTCCGCCTCTGTCTCCGCAAAATCTGTATTATAACTCACCACTCCTACAAAATTAGGAGTAAAATTCTTATATATGTCCAATCCTCCGTCTAACTGATATTCCCTATCTGTCCCAGCCTCACTATCCTTTATCGCTCTTACTATTCCATACGGCTTTATCGTTATTCCTCTTCCCTGTTTTATATTGGATATCCCCTCCAAAGCCGCCGCCTCTCCCGGATTGTAAAAGAAACTATCCTTACTGATTCCTGACATCCTTATGACTTCCATCTTTCTCGGGATATATCTCTCAACATTCAATCCCCAGGTTTTAAGGTTTGGATTAAAGGAAAGTGTCTTAAATGGTATTCTGATCTCAACACTCCAGCCCTTATCTGTTATCTTTGTCTTTGCATCCCATATACCATCCCAATTTAAACTAAAATGTTCTCCGAAAGCCAGACCATCGCTCCTTCCTCCCTTTGGATTTACAAAAAATATATATGCATTCCTCTTATCTTGAAATGTATCAAGAAGTATCCTTATTATATCGTTTGATCTTCCTCTTTCATCTGTTTTCATACTATTTGCTGATATTTTATTCGGTTCATCATCATAGCACATTATCCCAAAGTATATGTTTTTCCTATCATACAAAACCCTAATTTCTGTTTTTTCTGAAGGTAAAACTCCTGTCTCCGGCTCTACCATCTTAAAATCTCTGAATACCTCTGCCTTTTGCCACACTACATCACTCAAATCTCCGTCTATTCTCGGCCCCTTCTCTACATAGGTCGCTTTAATCCTTATACCTGAATATGAAAATATGCTTAATATTAAAATCAACAGTGCAACAGTAAAAACTTTTTTCATCTCTCCTCCTGAAATTAAATGCCGTTCTATTATACGAGTATATTCTATCTTTGTTTGACTGTTTATTATAGCATAGATTAAGAAGGCCTATGATGCATTGAAAACGCAAGAAAAAAAATTTTTAAAGCAAAAATTAAAATTGAAAACGGGAGTATATTTATTTATAATAGAATATGAGTTATCAAAGAAAGTTATTCATAATTATTGTTTTAATTATATTAGTAACAAGTGTGGCTATTATTAGGTTAATAGAAAATGTCCAGAAAAAAGCAATAAAAAATTATAGAGTTGAAAAGATAGCAGAGGAAGGAATTAGTTTTAATATTCCTCTTTTATATAAAAAGGATAAAATAAAAATCTACGAAAGCAATGGCTGGTTGGTTAAGGAATATCCATTGGGTAAAGTGGGAATATTCAGAATTGGTTATGCCACAGGAAGAAAGAATTTTAAACAGCTGGCGACAAAATACTTTAATCTTAAAAAGTATCCTGCGAAGGGGAGAAAACTTGTTTTACGGGGAAAACCTCTGTTTTATATGGAAGTTCCGCTGTTCAACAATGGAGCGTATGTAATTAAAAAAAGAGGTAAAAGAGTAATTTACATTTACTTTTTTACAATAAATTTCAATCTTTACTGGTTTGATTTTACGACAAATTCAACTTTAAATATATATAAATCGGTTTTTGATAATATCCTTTTGTCAATTAAAAGTGCTCAAGTAAAA
>JALXDT010000160.1 GCA_027070475.1 Candidatus Aminicenantota bacterium
AATCACTAATAGTTGTAATGCTTAATCCAGCAAATCCAAGAGAACCTGAAATTACTTGATAATCTGTTGCCGCATCTATTGAATTAGCACCAGTAAGTGCAAAAGCACCAGCAACACCATCAGCATTGGTTGAAAGTTCGCTATCTACAAAAGGTATTCTTCTAATTTGAATATTGGTATCTATGGTACCACCACTTTGATTGCTAACCACAGGGAAAATTTTAGGATATCCTGTACGTCTGTATTCACTCCATGCTTCTTGCCCTTCTGGGAACATTGCAATCCATTTTTGTGTAATAATTCTTTCTAATTTTTCTTCATTAGTGGCTGCATTATCCCATGCAATGGTAATGGTACTTATAGCTGTGATATTGTTTGCAGGGTTAAAAGTATCTATATAGTCTTTAGGTGTTGATGTATTATCTGCCAAATATCCAGCAGCTCCACCAGCACCATGTTGCTCAAAAGATGTGGTTATTCCTTGTTCATAATTTGCTTGTGCACTGCCTGCGCCTGCCCACCCTCTTAAAGCGGCTTCTGCTTTTAAGAAATATACTTCTGCAGTAGTCATTAACTGTACTTTTGGTGTTTTAATATTGGGTGCTATTGTTGAGTAATTAATTTTTATTTAATTTGTGCATATTGAATTAGTTTAACGCAATCAAATATGACAACATTTTATCTTCGTTTAAAAATTTTTTTTACACCTTTAATACTTTTATTACAAAAAACTTTTTTATTGTTGCTTTTTATTTTTTTTTGTGGTAAATTTAAATTAACTATAGGATTTTTTAATAAAATAATTTCACGGAGGATTTTATGAGGAAACTTATTAAACCCAACAGTACTGAAATAAGTACCCTAAAGAAGCCTAAAAAGAAGAAAAGCCCGCCTCCTTATAAAACCCACTCTGAAAATTTTTACTACATGAAACAGATGAGCAATAAGCGCCCTGTGATAGTGATAATGCTTGATGGAGAAAAGATAGAAGGCTTCATAGATTGGTATGATGAAAAGGTAATAAAAATAAGAAGGGAGGATAAGCCCAATCTTCTTGTTTATAAACATGCAATAAAATATATAATGAAGGATGAAGAAAAGATAAAAGCTCAGGAAGAGGAAGAGGTAAAAGAAGAAAACGAAAGTTAATGGAAAATAATTTTCCAATTTTTATCTCCACTGGAGACCCTTTGGGGATAGGCCCAGAGGTAAGTGTAAAGTCTTTGAAATTTTTTAAGAGTAAAAGCATATATCTTATTGGTAGTTATAATCAATTAGAAAACCTAATAGAGAAGTACTCTCACGAGAACAAAGATAACAAAGAAGAGATTTTAAAATATTCTGAAAAAATCAAAGAGGTAAAAATTAGCTCTCCAGAAAATTCAGGTGTCCTTTCATTTGAGTTTTTAAAAAAAGCTTTAAAACTTACCATAGAACAGAAAGGAGTTCTTGTAACAGCCCCTATATCAAAAGAAAACTGGATTAAAGCCGGAATAAATTACCGCGGCCATACAGAATTTTTTGAAGACTTTTTTAAAAAAAAGGCAATAATGAGTTTTTTCTCCGATTCTTTTAAAATAGCACTTTTAACCCACCATATCCCTCTTAAAGACCTGTGGAAATTCCTTACAAAAAATAAGCTCAAAGATTTTTTTAGAATTTTAAATTA
>JALXDT010000161.1 GCA_027070475.1 Candidatus Aminicenantota bacterium
AAGAAAACCGCACCTCCGGCGCGAAAAAAGAAAAGGGAGTCTTACGATTAGTCCTGAGCCGACTGTTATTTGGAGGATCCTGAAGATCGCTCCCAGTAAACAAAAAGTTAGGGTTTATAGCGTTCGGCAAAGCCGAGAGGGTCCACTCAAGAAAGAGAAAAAAAAGAAAAAAACACACAGAGGAAAAGATTTTCCTTAAAATCACCTTCGCACTCCCCTTGAAAATATCCTCAAATAAAAACAATTTATATTGAGCCTAAAGAGGAGTAAATAAAAATTATAAAGGTGCTGAGCATTTAGTTTTTAAAATAATATCATGAAGGTAAACAACACTTTATTTTAATGGTAAAGTAATTGTTTGGTTAAATCTTTTTCTTTATCTCTCCTCTTTCGGTATATGTACAACAAAAAGAGTGGGAGTCCCATAGGCTGAATCTTTCTTTAAATCCTCTGTTCTCTTTCTAAATGCTCCGTTTATTGCAATTACAAGAGTTGAATCATCCTTTGTAATATTTAACCCATAGGTTCCTCCAATCCAATAACCATACTTTTTATAATAAAAATCTCCCAACCATGCTATTACCTTCTTTTTGCCTGTTTTCACATCATACTGAACAATCGGAGCATTGCTGTTGTTAACAGCCCACTTTTTAGAACCGGGCATATAGTAAATATATCTTCCCGTTGAATCTGCTACAAGCACAGCTGAATCCCTTCCTTTATCCCAATTCACTCCTATGTATTCCACTCTCTTCTTTTCGGGGGAAAATTTAAAAAGAGCACCATTTAAACTTATACAGTAAAAAGCTCCATCCATCATTCTCTTTCTTGTATATGACCTTAATCTTTCATTTTTACTTAAAAAGTGATTTTGAGGAACTTTTATCTTTAGTTTTTCAAATTTGTTAAACTCTGGATCAAAGCTTAAAAAGTGGTTCTCTTTATCGCTTACATCAACACTCCAGAATTTTCCTGTCTTTTCATCCAAAAGGGAGGCCCTTTGCCACCAGATCCATCCGTTGGGAGGATAGCCTGCATATCTGACTTTTTTATTGATAACATCAAAGGCCAATATTGTATGGTTTGCCCCTGTTCCGAAGAGAATTCCCCTTTTAGAGTCAAGCTTGGTTTCAGGAAGCATATTACCAACTAAAGGCACGCCCCAATTTTTCTTTTGAAATGTATATATGTTGTAACTCAAAAGCCAGCTTCCTCTATAGCCATTTTTAAACCATTCCTCAGTGGGATAGACTCCGTAGTGAGTTGTTGCCCAGAGTGTGCCATCAGGCATAATCCCCATCTCTCCATGTATTTTGCCATCCGTATAGGATTCATCTGTCCAGCCCAAAAGTTTATCAACATCAACAATTTTATGGAGAAGACTTCTTGAGGGAATATATTCATATATATTTATCTGAGTTCCAATTCCTCTGTGATCGCTTAAAGCCATGTAAAATCTATTATCTTTGCTTCTTACAACAGGTGCCCAGTTTGCCCAATGGAAGTATTTTTCCTGATTGAATCTGTCATTTAAAAGATACTCAGGATCCCTATCGGGAAAAACTATAAATTCAACAGTCGGGGGAGTTTTTGCTACTGTAAAATCTTTTATAATATCCAATCCTTTAGGAGTTTTTAAAAATTCCGAACTTTTGTCCAC
>JALXDT010000162.1 GCA_027070475.1 Candidatus Aminicenantota bacterium
ATATGGTGATAGGATATTTCATTATTGAGAGGGATCTTTCTGAAGAGGATAGATTGATAAATAAATTGAATAGTTTATTTGATTCTTTGACAGATTTGGGATTTTCTTTCCTTTTCCTTCATAAAAAAGGTAAAAAGAGGAGATTGATTAAATTTGCTAATATTGGTTTTTTTAAAAAAACAGGCTTTTTAGAAGAGGAAATAATTGAGAAAAAATATTTTACAGATATTATAGTACCTATTAAACCTGGTAGTGATATGCTGGATGTTAGTTGTAATATCCCTAATAAAGCAAAGTTAAAAGGAAAAGATAAAGAATATATAGTAGAATTTGATTTGAGAGAGTTAGAATATGGAGGAGAGGATTCTATTTTTGTTTTAATAAGGGATGTTACAGAGAGGGAAAAACTTGAAGAAAGATTAAGGCGAATACAGAAGTATGAGGCGATGGGAGTTCTTGCAGGTGGAATTGCTCATGATTTTAATAATATTCTCTCAGCAATTATGGGATATATATACTTATTAAAAAGAGACATAAAAAGTCAAAAGCTTATTGAGAAATTGGAAAAGATAGAGGATACAGCAAAGAGAGCCTCAAATTTAACAAAACAATTAATTGGTTTTGCAAGAAAGGGGAAATATGAAATTACTCCTATTGATGTTGTAGAGCATATAGAGAATGTTTTAGATATTATTAAGGCATCTGTTGACAGGAGAATTTCTATAAATTTCTCAAAGCCAAAAAGTTTAATGGTTATTGAAGCCGATCCTTCCCAATTTGAACAGGTGATAATGAATGTACTGTTGAATTCTCTAGAAGCTATGCCCAAGGCCGGTGAAATTAAAATAAAAACATCTTTTTTTAAGGCAGATAAAAATTTTATATCCATGTATCCTTTTGTAAAAAGTGGTGAATACGTGGAGATAAGCGTCAAGGATACAGGTATTGGGATGAGCAATAAAGTTCTTGAAAGAATTTTTGAACCATTTTTTACTACTAAAGAAAAGGGAAGTGGATTGGGGCTTTCAAATGTATATGGAATTGTAAGAAATCACGGAGGTTTTATTTTAGTAGAGAGTGAAAAGGGAGTTGGAACTGAATTTAAAATATATTTTCCTCGTAGTGAAAAATCTTCATTTTTGAAAGAGAGAGAAAAAAGGAAAAAGACAGGAAAAAATGTTAGTGTTCATAGAAAAATATTAATTGTTGAAGATGAGGATATTGTTAGAGAAATGTTAGGAGAGATTTTAGCGAGAAAAGGATTTAATGTTATTAAAGCAAAAGATGGTTTGTGTGGAGTAAAGAAGGTTAAGGAGAATAGTTCAATAGATCTTGTTATACTTGATATGAATATGCCTCGAATGAGCGGAAAGGAAGCTTTCTTTGAAATAAAAAAAATAAATCCTGATTTAAAAGTTCTTATAGCTACGGGATATGCTTATGACAATGATGTTAGAATGCTTATTGACAAAGGGGCGGAAGGTTTTATTCAAAAGCCATACAAGGGAGAAGAAATTCTTTCTACAATAGAAAAAGTCTTATTTTCTTAAAAAGTTTTGAAAGAGTAAGATAATTTTTGACTCTTCTCATACTATTGACGCTATAACTCTTTTTAGATAAAATGAGCTATTATTTGGGAGGAAGAATGAAAGATAAAGT
>JALXDT010000163.1 GCA_027070475.1 Candidatus Aminicenantota bacterium
AGAGCTAATATCTTATGGAGCAAGAATCCATGCCCATACATTTATGCCTTTGCCTCAAACACCATTTTCAAAATCCCCTCCCGGAAAAATTCCCGAAAGGGTGAAAAAATTCATAAATTACTATCTCCCAAAAGGAAAAATATTCGGGGACTGGAGAGAGCAGGAAAAAATAGCAGAAATTCTAAAAAGTTCTGAAATATTGTGAATTTTGCATTCTTGAAAATTCATATTAAATAATATAGAATTTTTATATGAAAAGATATATCGGTCTTATAACAGATTTTGGAGAAAAGGATTATTTCATCGGGGTTTTAAAGGGTGTTATTGCAAAGATTAATCCTGAAGTTGAAGTTATAGATATTGCCAATGGTCTCCCTTCCTTTTATCTTGACTCTGCCTCTTTTGTCATTGAAAAGAACATTGATTATTTTCCGCCTTCCACAGTGTTTTTGGTTGTTGTGGATCCGGGGGTAGGTACTGATAGAGGAATACTTGTTGTAAGTTATGACAGATACTATATTGTTGCACCAGACAATGGTGTATTAACACCTATTTTAAAGAAAGAAGAAAGCTTTGTAAGGCTCGTGGATGCAGCACACTATTTTCTAAGTGATAAACCTTCAACATTTGAAGCAAGAGATAAGATGACACCTGTAGCCGCATACCTTACAAAGGGAGTTGACCCATCCAAGTTAGGCAGTGAATACGATGGTTTTATAGTTAAAGATAGTTATTTCCCTTCAGCAGTTTCAGCCACTGAAATTAATGGAAAAATTGTTTACATAGACAAGTTTGGTAATCTTATAACAAATATATCAAGGGAATTTCTTTTTGAAAATATGTCAAAATCAGGATTTAGTAAATTTAAAGTTATAATAAAGGAAAGAGAGATAACAGCTTTTGCAAGAACTTATGCTGATGGCAAAGGAGAGCCTTTTATGTTGATAGGAAGTCATGGAAATCTTGAAATATCAATGAATAGATCCTCGGCTTTTAAATTTTTAAAGGCAGGGCTTAATGCCAGCGTTAAATTAATTTATTATTGAGGTGAATATGGAAATCAGATGGGAGAAAACTTTTGATTCAGCCCATAGAATATGGCAACATAGTGAAAAATGCAGGTTCTTACATGGGCATACCTATAAAGTTAAGGTAAAAGCCGAAGGAAGTCTCAATAGATGGGGGATGGTGGCTGATTTTGGAGATTTAAAGGAGTTAATAATTAATCTTCTGGACCATAAAATCATTTTATTCAAAGGAGACCCCATAGTAGAAGGATTAAAAAACCTTGAGCAGAGGCTTATCCTGCTTGATAGAAATCCCACCGCTGAAAATCTTGCTCTTTTTATTGCCTCAAGGATTATTGAAAATCTTGACATACAGAGTGTTGAAGTTGAAGTATTTGAGACTCCAACTCAGAGCGGTTTTTGTAAAATGGATAAGAGTAATTTTGAAAAAGTGGATTTTGAAGAGTTCACTCCTTTATGAATCAATTTTTCTTTCTTTACAGGGAGAGGGTAAAAGAGCCGGTGTTTTATCCGTTTTTTTAAGATTGTCGGGCTGCAATTTAAGGTGTGAATTTTGCGATACCCTTTATGCTGTTGACAAAAGATTTTCCAAAAATTGGAAAAGAGAAAATCTGAAGTCTGTTTATGAAAATATTAAGAAAATTAAAGAAGATGCTTCAAATCTTGTAATTACAGGGGGAGAGCCTCTTTTACAGAAAGAGGCTATTTATGAACTATTGAGATTAATAAAAGATGATTTTGAAACAATTGAAATTGAAACAAATGGAACAATTAGCGGAAAAGAACTTTTTGAATTTTCTCCGTTTTTTAATGTATCTCTGAAGCTTTCAAACAGTGGAGAGCCTTCTTCTAAAAGATTAATATCCGAGGTTATTGAAGAATTTGTTGATTATGATAGATCAATTTTTAAGTTTGTTGTTTCCAATGAAAATGATATTAAAGAGATAAAGAAAATAGAGAATGGGTTTAAAATAAAAAAATCAAAAATTTTCCTTATGGCGCTGGCTTCAAATTATGAAGAGCTAAAAAGAAAAGGGAAAAAGGTAGCTGAACTGGCATTGAAGTATGGTTATAATTATTCACATAGGTTGCATATAGAATTGGGATTTTTGTAATTTATAATTATTAGAGTTTTAAATTTATTTTTCCTTGACAACCGATATAAAAACCGATTAAAATTTTTTATTAAATTAAAAAGGAGGTTTTATGAATTTTCTTAAAGAGAGAATTAATTACCTTTTTACATCAACAAAAGGGCTTGTTCTGGTTGCTATTAGTATGATATCTCTTGTAACCGCTATCTGGGGAACACTCTCAGGTCCTATGGTTGAATGGGGAGTTAAAGATATAACTGTCAGACTCCTTGGAATGAAACTTTTACCCATTCAAAGGGAAGGTAGAATAATAATGCTATATCATACGATTGCTCTCGCTGTTGTTGCAATTGAAGTTTACTTTATGACTTCAATCCTTCCTATGAAAAAAAGACAAAAAGTCAGTATTAATGGCACCATTACTGTTGGTTATCTAACCGCAATGATTTTCGGACTCTGGTTTGCATATTTCGGTCATAATTTTGTATTTCATGGCTTATTCCTTGTAGGACAGGCTCTTGTTTTTTACGCTGGGCTTCAATTGGCAGCTGCTCTCTGGCCATGGAAAGAGGAATACAAAGTAAAGGATAATGCTTATGCCCATACAAAAAAAGGATACGATCTTGAAAGAATTGCCTTCTTTACAATGACTATTGCAACTCTCGGTTCAGCCTCTTTTGGAGCAGTTGTTGGTTCCTATTGGGGAAATGGTCATCAAACATTTTTAGCTGAAAATTTAATAAGAATGGCGCATAAAACACCTTTACAGCTTGCGATAATAGGTCATCTTCACATTATGTTAACACTGGTAGCTGTGGCTATAACTCTTATTGTCGGGAGGTGGTTTGATTTCAAAGGAATTTTTCACAAGATAGCGATGCCTTTGATGATCAGTGGAACAATAGTAATAACTCTGGGAGTCTGGATGGTCGTTCCTTTTGAATTGATAGCACATACTATCATATATGTTGGATCCGTCCTTGTCATGTTAGCAGCTTTAATGCTGGTGATCTTTGCCTGGGATAAACTTATAAGAGAGGGAATAGCAGAATCAGGTAAAAAAGGCTTCTGGGCTAAGATTAAAGCTCTTTTGAGAGACCCTATTAAATTTGGTCCTTTCTGGCAGATGGTATTTATGAATTTTACTGTTAGCGGAGTAGGGATATTTATGGCTGTGAAACTTGATGAATTCTTCAGAGTATGGCCATTCAGAGAAGAAAGAATAACTTTGACTGGACATTGGCATGTTCTTTCAGGGCTTATAGCTACAATTATTTTAATGTATTATGCTGATATAGTAGGATTAAAGGGGAAAGTGAGAAAGTGGTTTGGCTGGATTCTTATAATTGGTTCTGACATAGCTTTTGCTTCAGCTACGGTTTTTTCATTAAAGAGGCTTTCTGTGAAAATGTACAATGATGAGCCTATTACTGCTAAAACGATGGTTTTGATGGATATAGGATTGGGAGCGGTTTTAGTTATACTTGCTATTCTTTTGCTCTGGAAACTTTTTGATTTGTTTAAAAATAAAGGAGTATGGAGAAAGGAGTATGAGTCTCCTGAACTTGAGGTTAATAAAACAACTCCTGAGGTGGAGAAGGAGGTGTGAGATGAAGAAAAAAGTTATAATTTTACTGACAATTTTTCTTGCTTTGAGTTTAAGTTTTTGTGGTAAACAACCAACATATAAACATCAAAGCATTAAATACATAGATACTGGAGTTAATCCTGATACATGGGTATTAATCCCAAAGGGAAGATTCTATGCCGGGCAGTTTTTAAAGGAAACTGATATAAATTATGATTATAAAATCATGCTTACCGATGTTACAAATCAGATGTTTGCTGATTATTTAAATAAAGCCCTTTCAGAAGGAAAGATAAAAGTCAAAAATGGTAAAGTTTTGGGATATTACAAAGGAGAAAAGTATTATGGATTCAGGCATGAGTTGAAAATACCCGAAGGGGATAATTATCCTTACTTTCATCTGGATGAACCGGGAGTCAGAATCAGATATGAAAACGGCAAGTTTGTAGTTGATAAAGGTTTTGAAAATCATCCGGCTACTGTTGTTACCTGGTTCGGAGCGAATGCCTATTGTCAATCTATCGGAGGAGATCTGCCTACGGAAATGGAATGGGAAAAGGCTGCAAGAGGAAACACAAAGTATTCATACCCCTGGGGAGATGATATAGATAAAGAGTATGCTAACTATAATTTTAGTCAGAAAGAGATTAGAGAAAAGGTGTTTGGAGTTGATTTTCAAATTACAACCCCTGTGGGATTTTTTAATGGGAAAACATACAATGGATTTGAAACAAAAAAATCTGTAAGCCCTTACGGTCTCTATGATATGGGTGGCAATGTCTGGCAATGGGTGAAGGATAGGTATCCTAAAATGTCAGACCGCTTTATGAAAGGAGGTAGCTTTAGAAACTATGATATATATCTTAGAATTTGGTTTAGAAACAGTGCCCAACCTCAGTACGGTGGTATAGATGTGGGCTTTAGATGTGTAAAAAGACCGGAAGGGGTTGAGATAAACTTCGATGAAGAATAAAATATAAAACTATGAAAAAATTTTTAGAAAAGATAAAGCTCTATTTACCCCTTATTAAGAGTTTGCAAACATCTCTCCTTCTTTTCACAGGGATAACAGGTTTTATGAGTGCAAAGTGTCCTGTTCTAAATTTAAAGATATTTGCATCATTGATAGGATCACTTTTTCTGACAATAAGTGGTAGCACTATTTTAAATATGTATTTTGACAGAGATATAGACAAGAAAATGCCAAGAACTTCCCACCGCCCGCTTGCTTCTGGGAAAATAAAACCTTCAGAAGCTCTTTACCTTGGGTTGGCTCTTTCGACTGTTGGATTAGTTTGGGGAGCTTTAATTTCATTACTTTATAGTTTTATTGTCTTCCTTGGAATTTTCTTTGATGTTGTTGTTTACACCGTTTGGTTGAAAAGAAGAACTCCATGGTCTATTTTATGGGGTGGAATCTCGGGAGGAATGCCGATTTTAGCAGGAAGGGCATTGGCTACTGGAAAAGTTGACAGCATAGGAATTCTTCTGGCACTATCGATTCTTTTGTGGATTCCCACCCATATACTTACTTTCAGTATGATTTATTATGAAGATTATCATAAAGCTGGAATTCCGACATTCCCCTCTGTTTATGGTTTTGAATATACAAGATATATAATTTTTATCTCAAGTATAGGAACTGCAGTCGCAGTATCTCTGGGGTTTATCTCTCTTGGTATGTCTTGGGGTTATATGAGGCTGCTTTTTGTCTTAACTTTTGGATTTATCGGTCTTGCTCTATTTACCCTTTTTAAACACTCCCAGAAAACAAACTTTGGTTTGTTTAAGTATGCCTCATTATACATGTTAGGAGCAATGTTAATGATTATTTTGGGAGGGTAGTATGAAAAAGGTTTCAATTCTTGACAGATTGTTTCTTTTACTAACTATTATTCTTGCATCCTATAAAATAGTTAAAGGGATGAACTCCTACGATGATATTTCAATAGCTTTTTTCACAGTTGGATTTGGTGTAATAGTTATAGCTTCTTTGATTATTTTTATTCTTGATTTTGAGATTTTGTCCAACAAGCTTGTGGTAGTGGCAGCTACCTTGATACCTCTTTCAATTTCTCTGGCTCTCGTAGAAGCTTTTTTAAAAAAATATTTTACAATATATTTAATTTTTGTGATTTTCATCTTTCTTGCTATAATCTTATTCAGGTTTACAGGAGGAAGACTTCTATCTGTGCTTTCCATCATAATCGGGCATGGAATAGCCGGGCTTATAAT
>JALXDT010000164.1 GCA_027070475.1 Candidatus Aminicenantota bacterium
AAAAAAAAGAGTAAAAGGAGGCCAATATGAAAAAAATAATTATTTTCATTCTTATTATTTTTGTTATCACATTTTTAATGCTGGCAACACCTCAGTTGAATAAAAGCGATTTAGCAAAAAATGTGTTGGCTAAAACATCCTCTTCTATCGTTAAAATAATAGCTCATAATGGAATGACATATATTGCTACTGGAGTAATAATAGACAAAAATATCATAGTATCAACATACAAGATTGCTAAGAAAGGCTCAAAATTTGATATTTTAACCATTGATAACAAAAGATATAGAGCAAAACTATTAGGTAAAGACAGATTATCCTCACTCTCAATCTTTAAAATTGAAAATTCCAGTTTAAAACCTATAAGGTTTTCAGAAAACACAGAAATAGGAGAATGGATTGCACTTATAGGTGTTTCATATGAAAATTTTCCGACAATCTATCAAGGAATTTTAAGCTCTAAGAAAGAGGATTCACTTTTACTCAATGCCCCAATAGTACCCGGCCTTTCAGGGGGAGCTGTTGTAAATAAAAAAGGTGAGCTTCTCGGTATTGTCAAAGGAGGTGTAGGTTTCTCTCTTTCCCCAAGTTATGTTTATAAAGATATAAATGAAGAAATGATAATTAAAGGGGAAGAATTTTCAGGAAACAATCTCTGTTATGCAATTCCATCAAAAATAGTAAAAAAAGTTAAATCTCAAATAATTAAATTCGGGAAAGTTAAAAGAGGATGGCTTGGTGTTTATTTAAATGAAAGAAACGGAAAAGTTTATATAGAAAAAGTCTTGGAAAACACTCCCGCAAAAAAGTATGGTCTTAAAAAGGGAGATATAATAGAAAAGATAAATGGAAAACAGGTTAACACTTATGATGATATTGTAAGAATGGTCAGAAATTTTATGCCCGGAGAATGGATAAAAATAAAAATTATAAGAGATGGAAGACCTAAAACAATAAAACTAAAGGTAGGAACACTAAAATATGATTTTGAATCAGAAAAAATTTCAGAAGATGAAGATTTTAACATAAGAAGAAGATTACCAGATTTCAAATTTTTCAATTTCCCAAAATCCGATAAAATTATTTTCAGTTTTACTTCAAACAGACATTTAGGAATAAATGTTTATGAATTAACCCCGGCTCTTGCAAAGAAATTTAAGATAAAAGAAGGTTACGGTCTCCTAATATCAAAGGTTTTAAAAGATTCCCCCGCAGAAAAAACAGGACTGAAAGCAGGAGACATAATAGTCAGAGCTAAAAATAAACCCGTTAAATCCATAGAAGATATAAGAGCAATACTAAATTCTCTCAAAGATAATGAAAAAGTAAGAATTGACTATTACAGAGATGGAAAATTAAAGAGTGTCTTAGTACTTCCTGAAAAGAGTGATGAAAGCTTTATAAAGGCATTGAAAAAACTTAAAGATATGAAGAAAAAATTTTTTGAATTGTCTGAGCAGGAAAGACTAAAAAGAGAAATCAACAGATTAAAAGAAGAAATAAAAAAACTCAATGAAGCTAACAAAAGCAGAATAAGTTCTGAACTTAAAAGAGAGATAAGAAAATTAAAAAAGGAGATAGAAAATATTCTAGAAAAATATAAGCAAAAAAAAGAAGAAGATTAAATAAGGAAAATTCTATACATATTATTTTATTT
>JALXDT010000165.1 GCA_027070475.1 Candidatus Aminicenantota bacterium
AAGAGTGAGCACAATCTTCTTGATTATGATGATCTTCTTGAATTTTTAATCTTTCTTTTAAAAAAAGAGGAAAAGATAAAGGAACTTTTATCCGACAGATACAGATACATTATGGTGGATGAATATCAGGACACAAACCTTGCACAGGCTGAGATAATTAAGCTTTTAGGGGAAAAGAGAAAAAAGGTAATGGTCGTTGGTGATGATGCTCAGAGTATTTACAGATTCAGAGGAGCAAATCATGAAAATATTATGAAATTTCCTAAAATCTTTGAAAATACGAGAATAATCAAACTTGAATACAACTACAGGTCAACACAGGAAATTCTGGACTTATCAAATAAAATAATGAAAACACTTGGTAAAAAATTTGAAAAAACCCTTATCTCAGCTGAAAAAAGAAGGGGAGAAATACCACAACTGATATTTTTCAGAAATTATGATGAAGAGGATTCATTTATAGCTGATCATATTTTAGAGCTCTGGAACAATGGAGAGGAGCTAAGAAACATAGCTGTGTTATTCAGAGCCGGTTATTTATCGTTTGGTCTTCAAATGGAGCTTGACAGAAGAAAGATTCCCTATGAAATATACGGAGGATTAAAATACTATCAGCTTGCCCATATAAAAGACATACTCTCCTATTTAAGGGTTATACACAATATAAAGGATGGAATATCCTGGAACAGACTTCTTGAACTTGAAATAGGTATCGGCGAAAAGATTTCATCAGCCCTAACATTAAATATAGTTAAAATGTCAAATCTGGAAGAGGTTGTGGAATTTTTAAACAAGGGATGGAAAGAAAAGAGAGCTGACATATCTTTGAAAAATTTAGCAAAACTTTTTGAAGAGGCAAATAAATTAAAGGATAAATCTCCAGACAAACTGATAACATTCTTTTTTGAGAAAATATATTATAATCATATGAAATTCAAGTATGATGATTATCCGAAAAGGGAAAAGGATATTGAGGTTCTTGCTGTTATTGCGAAAAAATTCAAAGATCTTTCCGAATTTTTAGCTGATATCACAATAAATGAACAACCAATGTTAGGAACCGAAGAGGGAGATAAAGAGATCAAGGATGATAAGGTAATTTTATCCACAATACATTCAGCTAAAGGACTTGAATGGAAACATGTGATTATAAAAGGGCTTGTGGATGGGATTTTACCATCTTCCTATGCCTTTACAGACAGGGAAGCAATTGAAGAGGAAAAGAGATTATTTTATGTGGCTGTAACCAGAGCAAAGGACAATCTTATTCTAACCGCAAGCAATGATCTGAATAAAAACCTTATAAATAATATTTCTCCCTTTCTTACAAAGGATATAATGGAATATCTGCATAAAAGGGCGGTTGTTATTAATCCGGGAAACAATGTAATGATAGAGGATGTTGAAAGCGTGGTAGATGCCGAGCTATTTTTTAATTCTTCTCAAAAGAATATTCACCTTTCAATTTATGATTCTTTTAATTAGATTTAAACCTCAAAATCCTCTTTAATTCCAAGGCATTATCTTTATCAAAAGCTTTAAAAATACCGGTTTTCTTAATAAAGGAGACTATTTCATCTGAAGAGGATTCAATTAAAATCAAATCATTTTTTATCTTACCTTTAAGCTTTCCTGAATTTACAGCTTGCTTAAAGA
>JALXDT010000166.1 GCA_027070475.1 Candidatus Aminicenantota bacterium
TTTTAGTTCAAGATATGCAAAAGGCGCATACTTCTCATGTCCCGGCCTTCTTCTTGCTTTGATTTTTAATCTTGAAACTATAGGATCCGTAAGACCTAACTTATCTATCACATAAACCTGGGGTCCTGCATAAAATCCGAGAAATCCGATATTTTTAAAAGCAATCTTAATCTTTATTTTAGAATGGGAATAAAGGTAATGATACTTTTCTCCTAAACTTTTCCACATAAAAATCAGGTCCTCTTTATAAAGCTGATCCAGATCTGTCAAAACCCTGTTTTTATAATAAGCGAATCTTTCGTCCGATATTCCACCATCATTATAGTATTTTCCTCTTTTTTGAACAGGAAGAATGTTTAAAGATATAAAAAACAGTAAAATTGAAATCACCAACCCAACAGCTTCTATTTTTTTGTTTTTCTTAAACAAAAAATCAAATATTCCTATCCCTGAAATTGAGATTAAAATATAGGCTGGAAGAAGAAATCTTCCATGCATAAAATCTCCTCCACCTCTTATTACAAAAAAGCCGTGGAGAAAGCCTGAGAAAAAAATTAGAAATCTACTGTTAAAAGAATCTTTTTTAAAATTAAAAATTAGTCCCATAATCACAAGAACTAAGACAACTAAAAAAAGGCTTCCCTCTGAAAAATCCTTTAAATAAAGTAAACCCTGAGAAAAATATGAGCCTGCTCCAGTTTTAGTATAAAAAGGATTGGGGAAAATATTTGCATAATATCCCATTCTATAAATTTCATATCCTCCGATAAAAATAATCTGAGGTAATAAGAAAAAGAAGAAATTTTTTACTTTTATCTTTTTTTTGAGTAATTCGTAAGAGTATATTATAAAAGTCAGAATTAGAAAGACTCCGAAATCAGGCCTGTTTAAAACAAGGGCGGTGATAATAAGGCCGAATAAAAAAGGTTTTTCAAAAAGTTTTTCTTCGGAAATAAAATAAGCATATAAAGCCAAAAGTAAATAGGATAAAGATGTTTCAAGACCGCTTGTTCCGAAATCTATAAAAGCACTTGTTCCAATTAAAATTGCTACTGTGAAATAAAAAGGGTGTTTTTCACTTTTAAATCTTATCCTGTAAAAAATCATATAAAGTGCTAAAAACGAAAAGATTAATCCGGGGAAAATCACAGCTGCTTTGTAAGTTAATCCCAATGATTTAAATAAAGAAATTATAAAAAACCACAGAGCATGAGTAAAACCCTCTACCCTCTCTCCAATATTAAAAACAGGTCCGTTTCCTGCCAAAAAATTTTTAACAATTCTTAAAGTAATAAAGGCATCCTCTGAGACCCAGCTTCTTTTAACAATAAGATAAAAACCGTATAAAAGGAAAAAGAAAGAGAAAAATTTTCCCCACTCCTTTCCTTCAATTAAAAACTTAAAAGAGTAAAAGATTAGGATTAAGAGTATAGAGATAAAAAGTGACTGGAATATGATCAAATCTACCGGCAAATAAAAACCCATTCTTTTGACTATTACTTTTTCAATTTTTAAACCTTCCTCGCATGAAAAACATGAAACTCTCGGTTCTATCTCTCTTTTTCTCTTTAACTTGAACATTATTTTAATAATTTTAGAGCTTTTGTCAGTTAGCTCCTTTTTTGCAAGAATTTTTTTCCCTCTCTGATAAGCAA
>JALXDT010000167.1 GCA_027070475.1 Candidatus Aminicenantota bacterium
CAGTGAAAGAGAAAATTTTTCCTTTTATTTTCCCCTCTCATTCTTTACAATAAAGGATAAAGCAATGAGAGCTATTCCCAAAAGTATAATTGAAAAAGAGATGTGAGAAACTTTTGAAAATAATTCTGACAGTATTTGATTAACAATTTCCATCACTCTTCTGTGTACGATGGATTCAACCGAAGTCAGATTAGAATTATAATATACACTAAAAGAAGATGTTGGAAGTATTCCTACCGCTTTCACTACTCCTGAAACAAGAGAGTGGAGCAATAAACTTAACACTCCTCCCAATGTGGTAGCTCCTCCACTCCACAGCAAAAATCCCGGTAAAGTAGAATCAGCGATAACAGCACCTAAAAAGATAAAAACAAAGGGAATAATAAAAAGAAGATAGGAATAAGTGTTAAAGGCTCTTATAAAATTAATTTTCCTTTCATTATCTCTGTAGTTCCATGAAAAGAAATCTCCCCCTTTACTATCCGCTCTTACTCCCAAACTATTATCAGAGAGTAAATCAACTTTTTCTGGAATTTCCTTTACTTTCATCTGAAGAGAAGATTTGAAAAATTCTTTCAAACTCTTCTTATCTATCTTCTGAGGATTACAATCCGGAAAATTATCAATAAAATCTTTTTTTGAGACTTCCAATGCCCAGAATTTTTCCTCAGTTTGACTGCATGCGGGAAGGTTTTTAACAACAGTGGATAGATAATCTGCCAAATAATCACTGGAAATAGCCTTTTTTAATTTTCCCAGACTTAAATAGACAGATTTGTAATCTGATTTTCCAGAGAGAACCTTTCCCAAAAGATACATAGCATCTGAAAAATCCTCCTCAAACCATGAAGTTAAACCAGACTTTCTCATAACCTCTTTGAAAGGTATACCTGTTTTAGAGACTGCTTCTAACCATCTTCTTGACTCCTCATCCATATCTGAAGAGTTGGGGTTTTCTTTTGCTTCCTCTATTAATTCATCTACTATATTGGGAATTTCAGAGGAAATAATTTGTGGCAGTTCTCTATAAAAATTAGCAGAGAGAGCTCCTTTCGCAATTCCAACGCCCCATATTATTCCAAAAAGAATAGGTATCCCTATAAAAAGTAGAACCAATGCTCCTATGATTTTTCTTAAAACATTCATTTTTTCCCTCCGTTCAAATATAAATTTAACGGAAATAGATAAATTTTGTTCCCTCTTTTAAAATCTTCTTTTGTTCATACTAACAAATCTCATAATCAAATATGTTATAAATCTCTGTTTTTCTTTCGGATATTTTTTTATCTCTTCAGAAGCTTTTTCTAAGAAAACAATATCAATTTTTGCCTGATTCTTATGGATTTCCTCCACAATCTTTCTTGTCTGAGCAATATCTCCACTTTCTATTGTCTTCATGAGTTTGTTTTTCAGTTCCCTCTGTTTTTCTATCAAAGGCCTTAATGTCCGAAAGGTTTCTTGAAAAAATTTTTTTAATTCCTCTCTCTCCTCTCTTGTAAGTCTTGTCCTTCTATTATAAAAAGGGTGATGCGGAATCCTTTTCTTTTTCACAGTGTTTTGTGTAACAGTATTTTGTGGAGGAGGTGGAGGGTTCACTGCAAACTCCTTTTCCTTATGAGTTATTCTATCATAAAAAAGGTATCCTAT
>JALXDT010000168.1 GCA_027070475.1 Candidatus Aminicenantota bacterium
ATATAAAATTACTGGTATAGATTTTTATTTGTGGATATTCTTTTTGGCCGCATCTCGTTTTCTTGAAAATGACAAGCTTTTCTATTATTATAATAAAGAAAAATATGGAAGAAAGATATTATTCTTTTAACAAACACCTTAAAGAATATTTTGGAGAAAAGGTATATAAAATTCCAATTGACCCACACCTGCCCTGCCCTAATAAGGATGGAAAAATATCAAAGGAGGGGTGCATATTTTGTGATAAGTATGGAAGCGGGCCTATAAAGACAGGGAGATTAAAAATTGAAGAGCAAATAAAGTTAGGAATAGAGAGGATAGGTAAAAAATATAGGGCTAAAAAATTTATAGCTTATTTTCAGGCAAATACAAATACAGCAGCAAGCAGTGAAAGATTAAGGGAAATATATGAGAAAGCACTCTCTTACAAAGAGATTGTAGGTCTTTCAATTGGAACAAGGCCAGATTGGATATTCAAAGATCATCTTGTGCTTTTTGAGGAGTTAAACCGCAAAACCTATCTCTGGGTTGAATTAGGACTTCAGTCCATTCATTCGAAAAGTTTGAGATTTTTAAGAAGACACCATGATCTTGCAGATTTTGTTAATACAACCCTTGAGCTTAAAAAGAGAAAGATAAGGGTCTGTGCTCATACTATTATTGGAATTCCCGGGGAAACGAGAAAAGATATTATTGAAACAGCTAGATTCCTTTCTGCAATAGGAGTAGATGGTGTGAAAATTCATTTATTACATATTCTTAAAAACACTGATCTTGAAGAACTCTACAATAAAGGGAAAATTCCTCTTTTAAATAAGGAAGAATATGTAAAATTGACCGTTGACTTTCTGGAAAATCTCTCTTCTGAAATTGTGATTCAAAGGCTTACAGGAGAAAGAGATAGAGAAATCTTTGTTGCACCTGAATGGGCTTTGAATAAAATGGATGTTATAGAGTCCATAAAAAATGAATTTGAAGAAAGAGGATCTTTTCAAGGAAAATACTTAAATTTTTCAACGCTAAAAGATTATCCCTTTAAAAAATAGAATCTTGACATTCATCCTTGTTTTGCTTATATATTAACACTAAAATAGAATTAGGAGGTGAATAATGGGAATAATTAAATGGGAAGACAAAATGAGTGTTAAGGTTAAGGAAATTGATGAACAGCATAAAAAGTTAGTTAATATGATTAATGAATTGCATGAGGCAATGCTTGAAAGAAAATCTAAGGAAGCTCTCGGGAAAATTATAGACGGACTTATAGAGTATACAGATATTCATTTTAAAACAGAGGAAAAATATTTTGACAAGTTTGGCTATCCTGAAGCAGATGCTCACAAAAAAGAGCATCAAGATTTTGTAAAAAAGGTTGTGGACTTTAAAAAAGGTTATGATGAGGGAAAACTCTTACTTTCCCTTGATGTTATGAATTTTTTAAAAGATTGGCTTGTAAACCATATTATGGGGAGTGACCAAAAGTATTCAGATTTTTTTAATCAACATGGACTTCATTAAAGAACTTTGAGGGCTATTTTTTATCAAAAAAAGGAAATTTCCCGTCTCTTTTGTTTGAAGATAGTTTAAATTATTGATAAAATAGAAAATTCTTAGGAGGTTAAAATGATATCACTGGATTATAC
>JALXDT010000169.1 GCA_027070475.1 Candidatus Aminicenantota bacterium
GAAATGAGAAAATATCACCTATTAAACAAAAATGATGTACATCTTCATACCCAATTAGATATATCAACATTGTTTTTTAACAAATGTGTAGATAAATATTTACATAGAGATGGGATAATCGGATTTGTTATGCCTAGAAGCGTCATTGGAAGTACACAGCAACATAAAAATTTCAAAAAATTCGAATATCCTCAGGTGAAATTATTAAAAATTATTGATATAGAAGAAGTGTCTCCACTTTTTAATATGCCTGCATGCGTATTAATTGGAAAGAAAGGCAGAAAAAACAATTATCCCGTACCACTGAACAAGTATTATGGAACCCTTCCATCCCGAGATATAAGCTTAAAAGAAGCTAAAAGTGTCTTGTCTATCATAAAGAAAGATTTTACTCCTAAAATTAATGGAGAAAATAAAAGTTACTATTATGATAAATTCAAAGTGGGGTTAAGCATTTTCCCACGTTCATTTTACTTTGTAGATTTAAAAAATATTAAAGAAAAAACTGTGTCAGTCATAACTTCAAGAGAAATCTACAAAATTGTTAAGGAACCATGGATACATGAATTAACTGGAGAAGTGGAGAAAGATTTTATATACGTAACACTTCTCCCGTGGAAAATGGTACCATTTGGATACATTGAGATGAACACAGTAGTTTTACCAATAATACCAAAAAACGATAAATACATACTTCTCGATTTAAAAGATATGATACGGTTAGGGTACATTGGTTTGTATAAATGGTTTAACAATGCACAAAAAATATGGGATAATTTTAAAACTGATAAAGCAAAGGAGAGATTCCCTCGTCTTATAGACAGATTTAATTATAATAATCTTATAGAATTTCAATACCCACTGAATAAATATAGTGTTTTATACAATGCAACAGGAAAAGATATAACATCTTGCGTTATAGATAAACATAATTTACCCAAATTTGTGGCTAATAATCTTACTCTAATTCCCAAAGGGTTCGTTCCAGATGTTAAAACCTGGGTATTTGAAACAAACTCTCAAAACGAAGCATATTATCTTTCCGCAATTCTGAATTCAACTCTTCTGAGTAAATTAATTAAACCCTTCCAACCCCGAGGGCTTTATGGAGCCCGAGCCATACATCGGAGGCCTTTAGAATTCCCTATCCCAGCGTTTGATATAAATAATAGCCTCCATTTACAACTCGTTTCTTTCGGGAGAAATCTCCACGCTTTTGTGAAAGATATGATTCAAAGAAAAATGAAAAAAAGTCAAATAAGAAAAAATTTAATAAATGAAATTAGTAAAATAGATGAGGCCGTGGGGATAATTCTTCAACAAAGGAGGTGAAATAATGCCGATTGATAGAGAAAACTTAATCCAAACATTGCAAAGGATGAAACAAGAATACGAAAATGCAATAAGAGGAGGAAATTATACCAGCCTTATCCGTTCCAAGAGGTTAATTAATATTCTTCAAGAATTCGTTATCAATGAATTAAGTAATATAATAGATAAAGATTGGATAATTACAGATAAAAAAGTATATGGATTTCCCAACAGAAATTCCCGATGCTATTCTTAATTTTTTATCATAATAAGAGAATTTCTATGTTTTAGACAACTTATTTACTTCAAAGCCAAAAGGGGGAAAAATCT
>JALXDT010000170.1 GCA_027070475.1 Candidatus Aminicenantota bacterium
CTTTAATATAGAGTTTAATTCATCATAATAAATTATATCTCTGAAGAATCTACAAAGGATTAATGTATCATAAATTGTAAGCCTGTCCTCATATTCAATTAAAAGTTTTGCTTTATCTTTAATCTGCTCTGGAGGAATTATTCCTGCAAGTTCAGGTTTGTAAAATGTTGTTCTTAAATGACATGCTCCTCTGTCCGAAACACCAAAAGCAAGTCCCATACCTTTTAAAACTCTTGGATCATAGCCAGGAGGTTCAAGGCCTTTAACATGAATTGCTATATCTGTTAAATCAAGCTCTTCGGAAGCTTTTTTAACACCTTCAGCTAATATATCCCCTACCCCATCTCTATTTGCTATTTTATGCAAAAGCTCTGCAATCCTTTCAGTTTCACCATAATCAATTTTAAAATCAATTTTACCCCTTTTATACGCTTCTATTGCAAATCCTACCATATTGCCTGCTGTAATTGTATCAATTCCCAATTTATCACAAAGATCATTCAAATAGGCTATATCATTATAATTATCAACAAGAGATATTCCGCCAAAAGCATTTATTGTTTCATATTCAGGCCCATCAACCTTTAATCCCTTATATTTTCCATACTTTACCTTTGATTTTCTCGTACAGGCAATAAAACAGTAGCCACAGGATTCAGGTTTTACTTCAAGCTCATTTAAAAGCGCATCTCCATTAATTTTATCAACAAAGGGAACTGTGCCATCCTGCCAGTATCTTGAGGGGAAAGCATTGAATTTTGTTGTAAATCCGACAGTAAGAGAGGTTCCGTATTTTCTATATGCCTGAAATACAGGATGAACCTTTCCCCTTTTTAAAAGATCTCGATTAAATTCTTTCAGTAAATCTTCAGAATAGATTTCTTTCTTTTGATTTCCATAAAAAACAATTCCCTTTAATTTTTTACTACCTAAAACTGCTCCTACCCCTGTTCTTCCAAGAGATCTTCCAAAATCATTGTTTACATAGGCAAATTTTACTAATTTTTCACCTGCAACACCTATTGTAATTGCAGAAGCTTTAAACTCTGAATATTTTTCTTCTAAAATTTTCTCTGTTTCAAAAGCATCCTTTCCGACCAGACTATTATCCTCTTTAAATTCAACTCCTTTATCTGAAATAACTATATATCCCCAATTTTTCATCTCTCCTTTTATAATGATTGCATCAAAACCTGTTTTAGCTATATTTAAAAAGGCTTTTCCTCCTGCATAAGATTCAGAGTAAAGTCCTGTAAGAGGTGATTTTGTAAATGTTGCAAATCTATTAGCTCCCCATGTTGATATTCCTATTGCAGGCCCTATTGTTATTATCAGATTATTATCCTTTGAGAGGGGATCCACACCTTCAGGGTTTTCTTTTAATAAAAGATATGTACCTAAGCCTTTTCCTCCGATATACTTTTCATAAATCATGTCATCAAGAGATTCAACAAAAAACTTTTCCTGATTAAGGTCAATTTTTAGAATTTTTCCATAATTCCCCTTCATTTTAAATCTCCTCTATAAAATATTGAAAAATTTTTTAGATATCTTTTTTCATCCATATAAACACCTTCAAATTTAAATATTAAATCATAAATCATTATTAGTAAATAATTTTCTAAATTCTATGTTTAATA
>JALXDT010000171.1:0-772 GCA_027070475.1 Candidatus Aminicenantota bacterium
GCTTGTAAAGGAGATAACCTCTTTTGTCAAATATATGATTGATCATTATAAGGTAAAATTTTTCCTTACGGGTTCATCAAGTTTTTATCTAAAGAATCTTTTTTCGGAATCCCTTGCGGGAAGAAAGATAATTTTTGAACTATTTCCCCTTGATTTTGAAGAATTTCTTCTCTTCAAAAAAGCCAAATTAAAGCTATCAGACTATTACGACAGAGCGACTTATGAGCTTTTCAAACCATATTTTAATGAATATTTTCTCTACGGTGGTTTTCCTGAGGTTGTATTAAAGAATAATAACCGAGGAAAAGAGGAAAAACTTTTTGATATTTATACATCTTATTTTCAAAAAGAGATAGATCAGCTTTCAGGTTTCAGAAAAAACTTAGAGATTAAAAAACTCATATCCCTGCTTGCTCAAAACACAGGTGAAAAGCTTGATATAAACAGATTATCAAAGGAAGTTTCGCTCACTCGTATTACAATAAAAGAGTACATTGAATTTTTAAATGCCACTTACTTTATACATTTAATTCCTCCATTTACAAAGAATAAATCGGTGGAGATTAGAAAGTCTCCCAAAATCTATTTTTGCGATACAGGTTTATTAAGAGTAATTTCAGAGATTGATAGTGGTAAGTATTTTGAAAATCTGATTTTTCAAAATTTAAGAGTGAATTATAAGGATATAAACTTTTATAGAAAACTTAATGGAGTTGAAATTGATTTTATTGTTGATAAAAAAATTGCCTTTGAGGTTAAGGAGACAGCTCAT